>JAJYJC010000033.1 GCA_021796415.1 bacterium | reverse complement strand
TTAACTGCTATAAAAGCATAAACGACACATTTTTTATCTTAAAAGTTAAAAATATAACCTTTTATGGCTTTAGAAGGGAATTAAATACCGATTTCAGCCACCCAAAATCAAGCATTAAGCCACGATGTCGGCGGCGCCCTTCAGCGCGTCAACCGCCTTTTTGACAGCAATGCCGACATCGGAAGCTTCGACCGGAGGGATGTCGTTTACCCCGTCTCCGGTAACGGCGACGATGTAGTGCTTTTTGGCGAATTCAACGATTTTGAACTTTTCAAGCGGCAGTATTTCAGAGAAAACCGACACTTTGTCAAAATCTTTTGCCTTCAAGGTCTTAAAATCCATGGCGGCAATCTGCTCCTTGCCCCAAACATTTCCCGGCAGTTCCAGCTCGCGAGATATTCTTTTACTGATAGCGAAGTTGTCGCCGGTGATAAGCTTTGTGTCTATGCCTTGATCGTGCATAAAGTCGAGCACTTCTTTGGAGTCGCTTCGCAAGATGTCAGAAAAGAGTATAATGCCGGCAAGCGACATGTCTTTTTCGCCACTGCCGTTTCTCACCGAAACCAGCAGTGATTTGTATCCGTTTTCTGCCAATCCTTCAATTTCCTTTAGTTCGTCTTTATACTGCTTGGCGCTTAGTTTGCAGAACTTTAAAATAATTTGCGGAGCGCCAATAGAGATTGTCTGAATGCCACTTGCTAGCTCTGCTTGAGCTGTACTCCTTTTTCTATCGGAATCATACGGTGTGAAATCTGTTATTTGATAGTTTGTGATATCTGTGCCCGACTCTTTTACTTCTTTTAAAATTGCGTCGCGAATCGGCCCTTCGGCGTTATAGTTTGCCAGATAAGCAAACTCCAAAACATCTTTTTCCTTAAATTTCCCTTTGGGAATTATACGGACAAGATTAATTTCATTTCTGGTTAAGGTGCCCGTTTTATCGGTTAGAAGGAGATTTACATTGGCAAGATTCTCGAGCGAAGCCACCTTTCTGGTAATGGCTTTTTTCTTGGTCAGATACACTATGCCGATTGAAATTATTAAGGTCATTACAGTGGGTAAGCTGATGGGAATGCCGGCGATCACAAGGCTAAGGTCGAGCTCCAGAAGTTCCAGAATGGGTTTTTGTTCAAGCACAAAGACGATGCTCAGGATTAAGACCGCAGCTAAGCTCAAAGCAGCCAAGTATTTGGAGATGCTTAAAATGTCTTTCTCGAGCAAGCTCCTCTTCGAAGCCTTTTCAACTGTTATCAAAGTCTTGCCGAAATAAGTATGTTTGCCGGTGCTTGTCACCCGGCATATGGCAAAGCCGGTCGCCACAAAAGATCCGGCAAAGCACTTGTCTCCTTCTTTTTTCTCGCTCGGCAGAGATTCTCCGGTCAGAACAGATTCATTTATACTCAAGTTTTTTGCTTCCAAGACTTTGGCGTCGGCAGGGATGATGTCGCCTATCCCCAGCCGGATAATGTCGTCCGGAACAATATCGCGCGAATCTGTCTTCTGCCATTTCCCATCGCGCTCCACTTTGACCTGCACCGCCAAGCTGTCTTGGAGCTTTTTGATAGCGCTGTCTGCCTTTTTCTCATGCCAGAAGCCAACGAAGATATTTAAAAGTGCCAGAAAAATTATAAAGTAAAAGTCAAAAGCCTTGCCGAGTATCATCGACAATGCCGCGGCGGCAAAGAGCATAATGGAGATAGGGGAGATAAACCACTTCACAAATTTCTGAAAATATCCGGCGCCTTTTTGCTCGATTTCGTTTGACCCGAATTCCTTTAGTCTTTGGCTGGCTTCTTTACTGGTTAGGCTGTGATATTTTTCTTTCTGCCTTGTTATGGAGGACATGTGCATAAGATTATTGTAGCAGGGGCCCGCTCTTTATTCAAAAAATGGAGCCGGTTTCGCTATTGACAGCGCATTTCTTTGGGTTTAGCATAAGCGTGTAATTTAAACCTAATTGGAGGGTGACAAAAATGGAAGAACAAGACAATCAAACGGCTCCGGAAGCTGCGCCGGAAACACCGGGTGCTAAAAAGGGGTCGTCAAAAAAGACTATTATCATTATCGCGGCGATTGTGGTTGTGCTTATTATCGCCGGACTGCTTTTCTGGCTGCTGGGCGGCAAAAACAGCGCCTTAAATCCGGTAAATTCAGTTAAAAAAGCGGCTCAAGAGTCAACGCTCGAGACTCAATGTCTGGCTAAATATCATGACGCAAATCTTTGTCATTTCGAAGCTTGGTCGTCATTAAATCCGATAGATAAAATGGCCTATACCGGCACAATGACCGAAACGGCGAACGGCCAGACTTCAACCATCGTCTTTAAACAGGATGGCAAGGGAAACACCTCGATGACCATGAGCGGCGGCGGCCAGCCGGGTGAGCTAAATACAGTGGAATATGGCGGAAGCACCTACATGCAAAATGGCAGCACCTGGACTAAATATCCGTCAAGCCCCGGCACTACATCTGCTCAATCGAGCCCCTCATCCAGCCTTAGCTTTATGGATTCCATTCTAAATACTCAGTTTACCAAGGTCGGTACAGAAGCTTGCGGCAACCTCACTTGCTATAAATACAAAATTACAGAAAACGGCATGGGCGACCAGTATGTCTGGTTTGACACCAAAGACTTCAAAATGCGCGAATTCTCCACGCCGAACTTCGGCGCCGGCGGAGCCATGGACATGAAGATTAGCTACGACCCGGTTACTATTTCCGCACCATCACCTGTTCAAGAAATGACAGTTCCCTCGGTTCCGACCGCTCCAACCGGACAATAGAACCCGAGCAAAACAAAAAATTAACATTCCAGCATTCTTCAGGATGTTGGAATGTTTTTTGATCAGCGGTTTAGTTTGGCGGGGTTTTTGCAGGTTCGACCTGCTTGACAGGTCGAACCTGCAGAACACCTGCAGAACCTTGCAAAACAAAATTTAGAGCATAAACTGAGAAGTTTCTGTGCTATAATTGCTCTATGAAGCTATTGCTGACATCAGCGGGATTTGCAAATGAAAGCATCAAGAAGGCTTTTTTCGAGCTGGTCGGAAAACCCGCAAGCGAAATTAAAGTTGCTTACATTCCCACCGCTTCAAATGTTGAGCTTGGCGACAAATGGTGGATGATAAACGACATTATCAGTCTGAAGGAGATGAGTTTAAAGCAGCTGGATATCGTAGACATCTCGGCTCTTCCGAAGAAAATGATGGTTGAAAGGCTTGAGGAAGCAGACGCATTTTTCTTCGAAGGCGGGAACACATATCATTTGATGTACTGGATTGAAAAATCAGGTCTGAGGGAATTGCTGCCGGAACTATTAAAAACCAGGATTTGGGTTGGTGTGAGCGCCGGAAGCATTGCCGCCGGGAAAAAATTGTCGACGGCTGACGAGCGGTTTTACGATGAAGCAATCGGGGAATATAAGGGCGATGACGGGCTGGGATTTGTCGACTTCAGCATCCGTCCGCACTTAAATAATCCCGACTTTCCAAATGTCACGATTGAGAAGGCAAAGAATTTGGCTCAAGATTTAGAGACCCCGCTTTATGTACTCGATGACGAATCGGCGGTCAAGGTCGACGGCGATGAGGTTGAGGTTGTTTCCGAAGGTAAGTGGGAGAAGTTTGGATGACGAAAGAACAAGCAACCAAAGAGACCAGGGAAATTATCGAAAGTAATAGATACATGACATTGGCCACAACCGACGGAAAGATGCCTTGGGCTTCGCCTGTTTATTATTCTGTTGACGAAAACTACAATTTTTTCTTTGTTTCCAGCAAAGAGGCGCGGCATTCTAAATTTATTGAGAGCAATTCGCAGGTTTCTCTTGCTATTTTTAATTCCACACTGCCTTCGATGGAGGTAAATGGCGTGCAAGTAGAAGGGAAAGCATCATTGGTTTCTGCTGCGGATCTTCCGGGAGTGATTAGGAATTATTATCAGAAAGTCAGAAAGCTTGAAAAATCAATTGGCAAAGAAAGCCTGTTGGCAGGCAGGTATAAGGGGCTCAGGCTGAGGCGTTTTTATAAGATTCAGCCGACACGCTTTTACACGCTTGGTTATGGAAAGGAAGGAGTGGACATAAGAGTAGAGGTTTTACTAGAGGACTTAAAAGATAATGAATGAGGAAGACTTAGAAAGCTTAATCAGATATATTGTTTCTGAAGCTCGCAATCTGTTTGAGAAACACACTGACCAGAAGGACGCCAAGGTTCATTATTGCTGCGTTTTTTCCCAGAGCGATGGTGAGTTTGAAAAGTTAAACGTAGCCGTAAATGGCATAGGTGGTAGGATTTTGAAGGAAACGCCGACCGGACCGATGTATCAGATCCAGCCGATCGAGACTGTTGCCGGAGCGCTAAGGATTCTAAAAATCAGAAAACCGGATCCGACAAGGCCGGAGCGTGGCGACGCCGACTTTGCGGTTTCAAATTACCCGGAATTTAAAGAAAAATGTTTAGGCAGACTGGGATTTAATCTGATTGAAAGGGAAGATTTTGAGATGATTGAGCTTATGGATACGGATTTTAATGTCCGCGCTTACTTCTCAAACCCGCCGGTCGAAGAGCAATACGATTTGAATTAAAAAGATTACTGTGGAGTATTTGGAAAAATATAAGATACGCATTACCGGCTATGCAGGAAGCGGTAAAAGTTATTTTTGCGAGAAACTGCAAGCATTGGGATACAGGGCTTTCGATGCTGACAGTATTCCTGAACTTTCAATGTGGGTCGATAAAAAAACTCTTCAGCCAGATGACATAAATAGCAATTCCGATGCAGATTGGCTCAAAAATCATATGTGGGTTTGGGACAAAAAATATTTGAAAAAGTTTTTAGATCATGAAGACAAAGTAATTTTAATGGGAATGTGCAGAAATGAGCAGGATGAGGAGATATCCGGCTTGTTTGATCATACCTTCTACCTGGATCCTGCCGACGCGGATATTGTCAACGGACTTAAGAGTGAGTTCAGGACTAATTATTTTGGAAAAGAGAAGTATCAGTTCGACTATGCCATTCAAGAGCTGCCTTCTTACAAGAAACAAATTCCGAGAAACTGGGTTGCATTGAAAACAAGAGATGATGCCATGGCACTTGTTAACGAAATTGAGGGTATATCGGGTTATATGCTGGAACAGTGAAAATTTTTCGTGCTATAATTTACCCATGCCTAAGCCCAATCCGAACCGAATACTTGAGATAACTCACGGGTCGTGGAAGACACAGGTGCTCTATGCGGCTGTGAGCTTGGGGCTTTTTACATTGATCTCCGAAGGCAAAAATACCGCAAAAGATATTGCCGCCAAAATCGGTTCTTCAGAAGATGCCATTTCACGTCTCTTGAATGCCTGCGCCGGACTTGGATTACTCGCGAAGAAGGATGGCAAATATGAGAACACACCTGACTCAGAGGAATATTTGGTCAAGAGCAAACCTCATTATCTCGGTGACCTTGTTCTGATGATCGGAAGTGATCTTTACAAACTTTGGGGCGAGTTGGCTGATGTGGTGAAAACCGGCACATCCAGGCATCGGTTGTCGGAAAGAATGAAGGACCCCGAAGCGGCCAAAGGTTTCACCCGAGCCATGCACAACAACGCTATGGCGCCGGCTCATGTAATGGCTGAAAAAATTGACTTCGCCGACCGCAAAAAACTTCTTGATATTGGCGGAGGATCGGGCACTTACTCTATTACCTTAACCCAGAAATATCCTGACCTTCATGCCGTGATATATGAACTCCCAAATGTCGTCAAGGTGGCAGATGGCTATATTGCCGAAGCGAATGCTGACAGAGTGGAAACTATGGATGGCGACTTTCATACCGATGATCTGCCGACCGGCTATGACGCGGCGCTCATTTCCCAAATTCTTCACAGCTACTCGCCCGAAACCTGCCGGACTATCATTGCTAAGGCTCAAAATGCCTTGGCTGACGGCGGCCTTTTGATTATCAACGAATTTCTGCTTAATGATGACAAGGCAGGCCCTGAGTATACTACGCTCTTCTCGCTCAATATGCTGCTTGAGTCGCGCGGTAAAGGATCCTCATACACATTTGCTGAAATATCTAAGTGGCTGATGGCAGCCGGATTTAAAAATATTAAAAGAGTCCCGCTCTCCGGCCCGCACGTCGCTATCACAGCCGAGAAATAGTTTTTGTGCTATAATTTTGCTTATGGAAAAAAGAACTTATAATACTTTATTTCTCATAGAATCCTTGGATGGGAAGATTTCTCCGGGCGATACAGACCAGCTTGATGTCGATAAAGATTGGTCCACGATCCCCGGCGTGAAGGAAGGCTTGCACCAATATTATGAACTGGAGCAAAAAACGGATCTTGTGTCTTTTAATACGGGTCGGGTAATGGAGAAAGTGGGAATAAATAGCCACAGAAAAACTCCGGAAAAGGGTTCGGTCAGCTTTGTAATTGTTGACAATAAACCTCATTTAGATGAAACGGGCGTTAGCTATCTCTGTCAAAAATCAAAAAAGCTCTATTTAGTGACAACAAATAAGAATCACCCTGCTTATAAATTGAAAAATGACTCGGATAATCTAAATATAATAAAATACGACCAGCAAATTGATTTTCAGGATTTGTTTGAAAGACTAAGCGAAGAGGGCATCGAGCGAGTGACGGTTCAGTCCGGCGGCACTCTAAATGCGACCTTAGTCCAATCAGGCTTGATTGACGAGGTGCTGATTGTGGTTGCGCCGCTGCTTGTTGGCGGAAAGGATACATCGACTCTAATGGATGGGGAATCACTGCACAAAACATCAGAACTGCAAAATCTTAAACCGCTAAAGCTCCTTGAGTCTAATACTTTGGATGACTCATATGTTGCGCTTAGATATAAGGTCTTAAACTAGATACAGGTTATTTTTGTCGGAGGGAAATTTCTCTCTGTATTTATGCTATAATTTTCTTATGAAATATGCGCTTGAAGTCAGGGATTTTGGTTAACACCTTATCCTCCTCGGCTTCGCCATAGTCCTCTCAATTCTGGCCGTTTTGGGGCTGAAAAGGAAGGAATAAGCCTAGCAGAACAGTAAAAATCATCTGCTTTTACAAAATTCCCTTTCAAATACTTGTTTTTCATGTTATAATAAATTTTCTTGTAAAAACCTAAATTCACCCCCCAAGTGCAACTTTTTGTCCCGTAAATTCCGGGGCATTTTTTAATAATTTATGTTCTATCATAACCTCATAAGGCGTCTTGTATTTTAAAGACTTTCTCGGCTTATTATTT
>JAJYJC010000032.1 GCA_021796415.1 bacterium | reverse complement strand
CCTACAGACCACATCAATCACTGGGAATGAAAACGCCTCTTGAATATTTAAATAGCTTACCCGGTTTTGAACATGCTACAATAGATTTTAATGTATGAGTGTCCAAGATGCTCGAAGCCTCGACCATTTTACCCACAAAACTATTGACAAGATAAGCCTTATGGTATATAATATGCCAGGTTTTTAAGAAAGGCAGGAATAATGTTACTTTTTCAGATGCTTGAAATAAGCACCATTTCACTTTTAATAGGATCATTAAAGGACAAGCTCACCTTACTCCTATTCTAAGGTGACAAACAAAAAGAGACCTCACGCGGGCCTCTTTTTGTTATTTATTAAGCTCGTTAAATGCCAGCGTCCAGTAGCCTGACGCAAGAGCGGAGATAAACCCAACAGACGCAAAAATTAATACAACGAAAGCAATTACCGTAAAAACTGCATAAACTATCGCTATAATGGGAGCCAAGAGATAAAAGATAGCTCCCAAAAGAACCAAAACAATTGCAGCAAACAACAGGCATGCAACTAGCCCTAAACCGAAAACCATAGACATAACAAGAACCGCAAGCCAGATGAGAAAAGTATCTTTCTTCTTCTCCGAAATAAGTTTAAAACTATTTTTAAAAGACTCCTTTATCTGCTTATCTTGAATAATGGCGTATCTTAGCGAATACTCAAACACAATACCCGCCAAAAGAGTAACCGCTATAAACATCATAAGGGAAATCAAGACATAGAGAACAAAAAGCGGCTTTACGGGCCATAAGCCATAACCTATCACTGAAAGTACCACAACTAAGAGCAGCACAACCAAGCTGATAACCACACCAATACCTAAAACCCTCCAAAACTTATGCCAGCCAAAAACTAATGATGAGCGCAGGGAAGTACCTTTTCCTCTGGATATTTCGCTCACGGCATGTATGAGCCCCGCCTTGGAAATGGTAGAAACCAGCACGGCGGCCAAGAGAATAATGATGATTGCCGCAGCAATGATTCCTACTATCAAATAATTTGTTTGCACCCACTTTAGCGCATCTTCAGCAATCTTTTGCGACGAAACATGCTTGTTCCATGAAGCGCCATTGTTCATTCGATCCATAAAAGATGTGGAATTATAGGGAAAATACAAACTGCTGCCAGATAATATTCCAAGCACCCAAAGGAACCGATTCTTCCAGATTATTCTGAAGGCACTCTTAAATAATTCCATGTAATCGATTTGAGCACTTGCGCCTTTTTGATCCTTATTTTCTGCCATAATAAGTACAGATTACCTGCTTTCACCCCAAAAGTAAATATAAAATATACCAAACTCTATTCTTTTAGAATATCTTTATGCTAATATATAAAAGAGGGTATTTATGGCATCTGAGGAATCAAATAATATAATTCTTGATGAAGAGAAGGGTAATGGGAAAAGCCTCTTTTTTGCCATATTAATTACATTTATCATCTATGTTGCGATTTTTGCCGCAGAGATAAGCGCCTCGATACATTCTTTAAATATAATTGTTTCCGCTAATAAGGCATTTGCAATTACTGCTCTTTTTGGAATTGTGTTTTTCCTGATCTCTGAAACCCTATCAAGATACACGCAGTTCTTCAAGAGATTTGTGCCCATAGCAAGAAGGGTCGGCGTGATAGGCCTCATATCTGCATTTACCCATGCCGCTTTGGTCATGTTTGTATTGACGGGAACCTACTCTGATGTGTGGCTGAATCAGCAATTATTATCCCTAACAGCCGCAAAAATTTCTATTATTCTTTTTCTTGTCGCATTCTTAACGCTGACCGCGTATGTGTCTTTGAAATTGGGCAAATGGAAATGGATTGTTATGGAAACTGCCGGGTATCTGGGTATTATCCTGATAGTTTTGCATATGCTCTTCATGATTAAGCCTGATTACTATAATGTGGGCAAAACTATACTGAGCGGGTTTCATCAGCTTGAGGTGGGCTTTATAGTTGCTTTCTTGGTTTCCGTCCTGTTTTTCCGGATTGTCGTTTCGTTTATTAACAAAAAAATCTCGCTTCAAGCCAAAGTTATACTTCATACCTTTTTGCTGCTAACGATAGGAGCTGCGACAATTGGGTCCTACATTATCGTCTCGGACTTGCAAAGCCATAAGGAAGACGCATTTATGCACAATCAGCATATGGCTACCTATTTATTAAGCGAGATGAAATCAAACCCCAATGCTCCTGTGAGTGATTTTTATAGCAGCGCCGATATCTTGTCAGATAGCTCTGATCAGGCACCATTAATGTTCTTCATGGATAGCAACAAAGAAATTATCCATTATCCCGGAAAGAAAAAGGAGGGGATACAGTACGCACACTTCAACACAAAAAAACTAGCGCCTGGCGGAATCGGCTGGGAGGAGGAGTATAGCGAGAATGGGGATACCATGCTTGATACCGTTATTGATCTCGGCCCGGAAAATGGCTACCTGGTAGCGTCAACCGATTTCACTCAATCCGGTATGGCTCATTTTAGGACAGAGATAACCTACTCGATATTCTTGGTTACCCTAGTGACTGCGGTAACGGCTATACTCACGATATTCTTTACGAGAAAGAATATTCTTGAACCAATCAAGAAAATAACTGACGCTTCAAAGAGAATTTCAGAAGGAGACTTTAACACAAAGATCACTGTCAAAACGAACGATGAATTTGCCACGCTTGCAAATGTTTTTAATGAAATGGCAGAGAAACTGCAAAAGCAGATAAATGACCTAAGGAAAGTCGACAAGCTGAAAAATGAATTTATTGCCATTGCTTCCCACAACCTAAGAACTCCGCTTACTACCCTCAAAGGATACCTGGAGACACTGACGCTTCCCGGTGCGGATAAACTAAGCAAAAAGCAAAAAGACATTTTGCAAAAAGCGCAAAGAAGCGCAACCACGCTGACTTCACTGACTGAAGGCCTGCTCGACATCACTTCGCTTGAGACCGAAGGAGTTAAGATAGAGAAAAACCCCGTAGACTTGTCCAAGATAATAAACGGTGTCATACAAAGTTTGGGCGCCGCCGCGCAGGAAAAGGGAATACAAATTGAAAACATGATTGGGGATCGGGAAATCATGACTATCGGCGATGAGTCAAAGCTAAAACAAGCCTTTCTGGGAGTTCTTGACAACGCGATAAAGTTCAACAAAAAAGGCGGGAAAATAACCCTTGAAAAGATTGTAAATGATACAAAACATTCATACATAGGCAGGGGAGAGGTAATTATCACAATAAAAGATACCGGGATAGGAATCGCCAAGGAAGAGCGGGAAGACATCTTCAAAAAATTTAACCGAGGAACCAGCACATACACATACGAGTATGAAGGGGTGGGTCTGGGGCTCTATCTGACTCGCCTTATCATACTGGCGCACCATGGGAGAATATGGTTCGAAAGCGACGTAAACAAAGGAACCATCTTCTATATATCTTTGCCGGCAAAATAGAGAAATTACCTAAACATAAGCAAAAACACTTGACATGTGGACAAGTTTGATGTATACTCTTTCCGCCATTCTAAGGGCCACTGGTAGCGGAAGCTGCGCTGAAGACGGAATTACCGTCATGCAGACAGTAAAGCTCAAAAATCCAGTCGTCCTTTAGATAACGTACCTGCCGGAGACCGGTTAACACGGGTGAAACAGCATGAAACCCGATCTCCGGCAAAGCTAATATCGGGGTTTTCAGTAGCCCCTCTCCCCGTCGCGGCAGCCGGCCGGCTCAACTTTTTTCCTCCTGAGCCGGTCGGCTTATCCGCAATTTCGGCCTTCAAAGCGAATCATCTAGTAGAATTAATCGTTACCTAAAACCACTCACCGGCCCACTAAATTTCTACAAGAGGACTTCTCTTTGAAGGCTTTTCTTTTTGTATACTTGAAGTCGTGTGTGTGTAATTTATACTTAAATTATGTATCAAAAAGTCGATCAAAAGATAAGAGTGCTGGCCGATTTTTATAATGGCAGCATTCAACCCAGGAAATTTAGATGGGATAATAAAACTTACGTCGTAAAAAGAGTGCACTTAAGCCACCAGGAAAGGGAAGGCAGCGCCATAAATTATAATTTCGCAGCGGAGACAGAAGGGGGAATCTACAAAATATCATTTAACAGTGAAAGTCTCTTCTGGACGCTAAAGGAATATTTCCTAGAATGACTCGGACTATTTTGCATATCGACATGAACTCTTATTTTGCAACCGTCGAGCAACAGGCAAATCCATATCTTCGAGGCAAGCCGATAGGGGTTAGGGGCAGCGCAAATAAAAGGACGATAGTTGCTGCAGCTTCTGTGGAAGCAAAAAAATTCGGAGTAAAAACAGCCATGTCGGTACAGGAAGCCAAAGAAACTTGTCCGGAGATAATTTTAATCGTAGGCGAACCGAGGAAATATTCGCAGGTAACCAAGAAGTTTATTGAAATCTTTGAAAGATACACGGATAAGGTGGAAATTTTTTCGATCGACGAAGCCTTCCTGGATGTAACAGGCACAATGCATCTTTTTGGCGGCGCAAAGAAGATTGCCAGCTGCATCAAGAATGATCTGCGGCGCGAAATTGGCCCGTGGCTTACCTGCTCAGTAGGCATCTCATATAATAAATTTCTGGCAAAGTTAGCAAGCGACATGCAAAAGCCCGACGGATTGACTATCATCACGCCTGGAAATAAGGACAGGATATTGTTGGATTCGAAGCTCGACGATTTTTGCGGCATCGGCCCCAAAATACTTAAACGCCTGAATTTACTTAGCATAAAAACCGTAAAAGAATTAAGAGAAACCGGCGACTTGGATCTCTTGAAAGAATTTGGGATATATGGTCTGAAGTTAAAGAGAATGGCCCGCGGTATCGACCATGCTCAGGTAACCAGCTGGCGCAATCAATCGGAAGCAAAATCTTTCGGTCATTCCAGGACATTAAACAAAGATGTTTCGTCAAGCGAAGAGCTCAAAAAACATATCTGCCTACTCTCTGAAAAAGTTGCCACCAGAATGCGCAAAGAGCAACATTGGTGCCAAGAAATATCGCTTTGGATAAGGCTGAAAGATTTCAGCCATCTCGCAAAATCCAGAAAAATATCTTATTGGACTTGTTCGGGAGAAGATATTTACCGCATCTCACTTGATCTATTAGCACAACTCAATCCAACCGAACCCGTTCGCGCAATCGGCGTTCGGGCCGCCAGCACAAAACATGCAAGATTTATCCCTGCCAGCTTATTGCCGGAGGAAAAAAAGAAGGAAAGACTGCTAAAGACACTGGATATGATAAACGATAAATATGGTTTTTACGCCATTAAGAAAGCGAGGGTTTATGATATGAGGATAAAGGAAGTGGTTTCCGGCTTGGGCAGAAAGAAATTTTAGGCCCTAGAGCCTACTTAAAATCTCATGTCGTGTCTGAAACCTCAGAATTTCGAGTCGTGTAATGTGAAAACTGAGGAAAAATATCGAGATATTATAACGAATTTTGAACGTTTTGCCCGCCTGCCGGACGGGCAGGCAGCCGAAATTATGAGGTTTCAGCCGACAAGCTGATTCTTAATTTCATTTCTGCGGTGAGATTTTAAACAGGTTCTAAATTTTTTGTCATTTTAATTATTAACAAAAAAGCTTTTTGATATTAAAATAAAAAACAAGAACGGCAAATAAAAAAAATAAAATGGCGAGAGACGATAAAGATACAGAACTAAGCGAACGCGAAGAAAAAAAGCAAGGGAGGCTTTTTTCGTTGTGGCAGACAACCCGGAAAGGTTTAAGGGTGCTGGGCAAAGTCTCTATAATATTTCTGGTCATTTTATTTCTTACATCCAGCTTTTTTATTATTGGCACCTATCTAAAGTATGCAAGCGATTTTAAATCCGCAAAACCAAAAAGCGGAGGCACTCAGGCTGTTTTTTACGATAAAAACGGCGGGGTGATTTACCAAGGATTCGGTACAAGCGACCCTGACTACGTTCCGTTAAATCAGATTCCCGATACGATAAAGAAGGCCACCCTTGCTGCGGAAGACGCCAACTTCTACCATCACGGCCCGGTTGACTTTACAGGTATTGCAAGGGCAGCACTCAAAAACATTCAAGCAAGCAATAAACCCGGCATTTTAAAAGTTGAGGATCTGTTTAACCAAAATGAATATACGCAAGGCGGCAGCACCATAACACAGCAATTGGTCAAGAACCGATATCTTGATGACAGCAAGAGCTTTGAACGAAAGCTCAAAGAGCTTGTTTACTCATACGAACTTGAGAAGAAAATGTCAAAGGACCAAATACTCGAACAATATTTGAACAACATTTATTACGGGGAACAGGCGCTTGGCATCAAGAATGCTGCCAAAATATATTTCAATAAAGATTTGAAAGATTTGGATCTGGCGGAAGCATCCATGCTCGCCGGCTTGCCTGCCGCGCCAAGCAAGTACGACCCGATTAGCGGCGACTTCGATACCAGCAAAAAAAGGCAAGAATACGTCCTCCAGCAGATGATAAAGAACGGTTTTATAACGCTTGAGCAGGGGAGGCAAGCCGCAAACGAAACGCTGTCATTTAGCGGAGTCCGAAATAGCGTGGATAAATACCCATATTTCGTGCAGTATGTAAAACAGCAACTCATCGATTTGTATGGCTTCGATTATGTGGAAACGGCGGGCCTAAAGGTTTACACGACACTCGACCCGGCCAAACAAGATCTGGCCGAAGCAAAAGCAAAGGAATACGTCACTAAGTTTAAATATGCAAACGTTTCAAACGCGGCGGTAGTTATTTTAGACAACAAAAATGACAACATCCTGGCCATGGTCGGCGGAGTCGATTGGGACAAAAGCAAAGTAAATGTAGCAACCGCAGAAAGGCAGCCCGGCTCGTCATTTAAGCCCATTGTGTATGCCACGGGATTTGCAGAAGGATATTCGCCTATGACAAAGTTAATGGATGTTTCCGTAAACTTTGGAGGCACCCCTCCATATATACCCCACGATTACAGCGGCAGCTATATGGGCAATGTTTCTGCCAGGACGGCTTTGTCAAATTCGTTAAATATCCCGACAGTTGAAATGACCCAACTGGCCGGCGTTGATAAAATTATCGGCACGGCAAAAAGCCTCGGCATAAGCACTATTAATAGCGGTCCAAATCAATATGGATTATCTATCGGCCTAGGCAGCGCCGAGGTGAAGCTGGTGGATCTTGCCGGCGCGTATTCAACGTTTGCAAATGGCGGAAAGAGAACTGTCTTGTCGGGTATCTCTAAGGTTTTGAATAACAGAAACGAGGAGATCTACAAAGTAGACAGAGGTGAGGAGCA
>JAJYJC010000031.1 GCA_021796415.1 bacterium | reverse complement strand
GGTCTATAATGGCGACTCTCTCGGACAAGGCTTCCGCTTCAATCATGTCGTGGGTGGTCAAAATGATAGTGATGCCTTTTTCGTTTAACTCCTGGATAAATGTGCGAATCATGAATGTCGTCTGAGGGTCGAGGCCCAAAGTCGGCTCATCTAGAAATAAGATATCAGGCTCAGTGAGAAGGGCCCGTACGATATTGATCCTCTGCTTCATGCCGGTAGAGTAAGTGGCAGCTTGCGCATCTTTCCACTCTTCCATGCCGAGCCTTTTAATCCACTTCTCGGCCCGCTCATGGATGACTTCCTTAGACAAATGGTTCAGCCTGCCGAAAAACTCCAGATTTTCCATGGCAGACAAGTGGTTGTAGAGAATAATTTTCTCAGCTACCAGGCCGATATGCTGGCGAACGTTGTCCTGATCTTTCTTTATGTCAAAACCTTCGATAGTCGCTGATCCCGATGTCGGGGTTAAGAGTGTTGTCAGCATGCGAATGGTGGTTGATTTTCCGGCGCCGTTCGGCCCCAAAAAACCGAAAATCTCTCCTCTTTTTACTTCAAGAGAAATAGAATCAACCGCCGTAAAGCTTTTGAATTTTTTGGTTAAACTTTTAACCTCAATGATGTTTTTTGATTTTTCTGCCATGTTTTTCATCTCTACCTTTCAACTTTAATGCGTTTTATACTAAATACAATATACTGAATACTATACACTGCATACTGCAACTTGTTGCCTAGCTTTCTTCCAAAATTTCGTTTATTTCAGCATGCCTTTTCTCAAGCTCTTTAGAAAACTGCTTGAAGCTGGATAACTTTGTCAGGAAGATGCCTTTGTCTTTTACACCAAAAACAAGCATTTTTTCACCTTTTTCCAGGTTCAAGATTTCTCGCGCCTCAGCCGGTATCACAACCTGCCCGCGCTCACCCATGGTTGTCGAACCGTAAAATTTTCTCTTAAACATCATTCTCTCTCCTTTCTAAACCCTGTTGCCCGCAAATATCCTTTCGAATTAATGACTCCGCCGTATTCCTATCATACATGTATGAAATGTATGAAGTATATTTTAATCGACCTTGGCAATAGTGTCAACAAATTTATAACATTTTATGGCTTGCCGTCACTTTGCAGGATATTGTGCATCTAAAAATCCTTGTTACTCGTCATTCTGGCTTGCCTGCCCGTTCCGAAGCTTTGAGCGAAGGAGGGTCCAGAATCTTTCACTTAAATGTTGACTCTTTGATTCTGGACAAGCCAGAATGACAAACATTTTAGGTAAAATAAAAAGGAAATTTATTTTGCAACCATTTAAAATAAGATATAATCTCCTTATGGCAATCATTTTTACTATTATCACCTTCTTCTCAACGTTAGCCGGCGGCTTGGCCAGCATTAAATACAAGCACAAAATGCACTTGATTTTAGGATTTACAGCCGGTGTAGTACTCGGACTCGTAGCCTTTGATCTCTTGCCGGAAATATTTGGGTTAATAGAAAAAACAGGCATGCCTGCCCGCCTCCCGATGATCGCTTTGGTGGTCGGCTTCCTTATCTTCCACATTCTGGAAAAAACCTTGCTGATCCACCACGGGCAAGAGGAAAATTACCCGACTCATCATCACCCGTCCGTGGGGAAATTATCTTCGCTTGCCCTAATCGGCCATTCGTTTTTTGACGGCATCGGCATAGGCCTTGGCTTCCAGGTATCTCCCGCTATCGGCTTCTTGATAGCAGTCGCTGTCATCGGCCATGATTTTTGCGATGGCCTAAATACCGGCTCGCTCATGATAATTAATAAAAATAATTTAAAAGACACCCTTGGATATATCCTGGGCGACGCGATCGCCCCTATACTCGGAGCGATCTCAACGCTTTTTTTCAGGCTGCCGGAAAACTATCTCGTGCTTTATCTGGGGTTTTTTGCCGGATTTTTACTCTACATCGGGCTCGAGGACATCCTGCCTGAGGCTCACAGCAAGAAATTTTCTTTCAATACCGTCCTTATGACCATTCTTGGCACAATTTTTATCTTTCTAATTGCCCAAGTGGCCTAGCTAAACGACCCCACTGTTCCGTCTCAGCTCCCAAACACTTATACCCATCTCTTTAAGTGTATCAGTCAAATCACCGAGGGGTAGTCCCATAATATTTAAAAAATCTCCTTCTATCTTTTCTATAAGAATCGCTCCCAAGGTTTGAATAGCAAACGAGCCTGCCTTGTCAAGCGGGTCACCGCTTGCAACATACTCATTAATATCCTCATCTGTTAAATCTTTCAGTGTAACGCTTGCTTCGGACACCTTAGATTTAACCTCATCTGTCATGGTATTGATTATTGTAAAACCTGTTATGATTGAAACTTTTTGACCGCTAAGCTTCTTAAGGGTTTGTTTCGCTTCTTCCGGCGACCTCGGTTTGCCCAAAAGATTGCCCTGAAAAACTATAAATGTATCTGCGCCTATAACAAGAGCATTGGTGTGTTTGGATGCCACTGTTTCTGCCTTACCCCTAGAGAGGTGAATTGCTAAATCTGCTGGTGGTAGATCCAAAGACATATTTTCTTCATAGGAATTCCCCTCAATCTTGAAGGGAATTTCTAATTTTTGAAGAATCTCTTTTCTTCTAGGAGAGGCAGAAGCCAAAATAATCTGATTTACCATCTTTTCCATGTGATTCAGTTTACCACACAGAAAAGAACTGATCTAAATATCGAGATATTCGATTTTTTTTTCCTCTTTTTTGAGTGCATCCTCGGCCTTTTTCAAGAGATCGTCTGAAATCTTGTCCTTCAAGTCCTTAGGCTTTTTGGCAACGAGCAGTTCGGCAGAGCTGACATCTTGCAGATATTCGCCCTTTTTCTTCCAATCTTTGGGATTGGTAATGAGATTTGCCTTACAAACCGTGGTCAGATGTATGGCCACGCTTCCTTTTTGCGTCTCGTAAATCTTGGCTTGCTGCCAATATTCTTTGTCGCGCGAGAAACCTCTCCACTTACCGACCTGATTGCCGATAAATCTCTGTTCGCGTATGGCGTCCTTTGACCCCACACCCACACTGATCTCACGCATCTCCCCCTTGAGTGCCTTAGATCGGTCGACGAATTCTCTCAAGGCTTTGGAGATGACACTGGACAATGCTTCTCCGGCAATTTCCTTCGCCTCTTTGTAGACGTTCTCGTCTTTGTCTGATACATAAATGGTTTTATTTGCCATTTTGTCTCCTTTCCGGTTGGTTTAATTGTCATTCTGGTTTAGCCAGAATCCCAACCTTTTTAATAGTATTACTATAAGTATATTTATACATATACCGCTTGTCAAGTACTTTTTTATAAAAATTTAAATGTGTATATTTTCCTCCATTGTCATTCTGAACTTGACTGAAGAATCTATATCAATAAAATACTGGATTCCGGATCAACTGATTATATTTTAAATGTTTAGTCCGGAATGACATCGTGAATATAAGCAAATTATTTGTTGAAGGATGAGCTTTCAAGATCTATAATTACCCCGTGGAAAAGATTGTTCCCTTCTTCTGGCTTATCTTCCTGGCTTTTTGGGCCGTGACTGCATTCTCGGCCAAACCCAAGGAAGAAATGGTATCAACCGACAGTGTCAGCGGGGTTCGCGGTATCCTGATAGGCATCATTATCTTCATAATCCTGCTCAGGCATTTTGCCGGCGCACATCTCGGCTTTCTCTTTCAAAATATCATCACATTTCCTTTGTCTATCGAGGAAATCGGCATCGGTGTCCTGGTCCTCGGCTTGGCCGTAGCCCTATATGCCAGATATTCCCTGGGACGAAACTGGAGCGGGCGAGTATCATTTCAGAAAGATCAGGAGCTCATCACCTCCGGGCTTTATTCGTACATCCGGCACCCGATCTATCTCGGTATCTTGATCATGGGCATCGGCACCTTGGCAGTCGTGAACTTTAGCTTTGTCGCCGTCGGCGCCATACTGGTTGCAATATCTTTTTTTCAAAGGATTAAAAAAGAAGAAGAGCTCATGACGAAGCATTTCCCGAAGGAATACGCCGAATACCAGCGCCACACCAAAAAACTCATCCCGTTTGTTTGGTAGCATATCAATGGAAAAAGACACCTTAAAAAATTTTGAAAAGAAATTGACAAAATTGACATTGAATTCTAAACTGGAACTAGTGATAATTAGTTAAAATAAAATATTGACATTTTTGCAAATTCACATTAAAATATTAGTTCCAAATACAAAATAATTGCGTGCTATTGCGGAGTTGAAATGCAGAAAGGCTCTACTGCGGAATGCAACTAGATCACTTCGGTGATATCGAAAGCATTACGATGAAGGATCGCCGCCCTTCCAGCTCCACAAGAGTTCACAATTCTCCAAATAACTTTGTTTGCCCTGTCTTAATTTGAAAACAGTAACTACCGCATTTCCCTCGCTGCATATATCTTCTACTTCTTTATTGACCTCAAGAGAGACAACGAGCAGACTCCCCTTTATCTCCTTGGTAAAGAGAAAGTTGCCACGTTTACTTCCCGGTTTATTTTTATACACAGAATCAGGATATTTAATAGCAGTATGAGAATTTTTGACAATGAAGTCATATTCTTCTGCAACCTTCTTGTCATATAAGTGTTTTAGGCATCGGGTTGAAAAATAAACTTTATAGTTAGAGGCGTTTATTCCCTTTTTGACAATTTTTGTTAATGTACACAAATGAATAGTCTGAACAGAAACCAGAGCCTTTGGCTCCGTTCCTTTAATGTATTCATCATGCAACTGGCTTAATCTAATCCGCCTTGTCATGTTTTAAGTATAACATGAATTTTCAAAGCATTATGAAGTATTAAAAAACACTTCTGAAGGGAAGTGATTCTTTAGCGTGCCTGCTTCCGGCTTAGGAGATTTCACCTTGGCCGGTTCTAAGGCAAGCCCCACAAGCACGATTTCATTATAGCAGATAGGAGCGTATGGTCAAGTAGAATTTGACAATTTTTAAACCCATCCCATACCCTCGATTATCGTTACCGCCCGCCAAAGATCGGGTAAATGTCCGGCGGGAATCCAGAGAAAATAAGTCTGTGCCAAAAACCTCATCCCGTTTGTTTGGTAGAAGAAACCTGTTAGTGATTTAAGTTATTTGATCGTTACCCTGTAATCTTTATCCGCATGGACAATTAGATCCCAGCTTCCTTCTGCATACTGTGTTTTACTAATTTCAAATACCTCTGCATTGTTTACTGTGATACCAGGATTAAGATCACTGAGTATCTTAGTGTCTAGGTTTAACTCTGTAGCATAATCGGCTGTTATTCCTGCATCAGAATCATATTGCGTTCCCTTTGAATCAACTAGCTTAACAGTCGGCTGATCAAACGAACTGACCGGATTACTGGAGATATTTTTGTAGTTGTACTGGACGGCCAGAAATGTTCCGCCTTGAGACGGCGATTTTTTAAAGTAATCACTGCCAACTGAGTCTCTTTCTTCTGCCTTAGTGACCGTAATCTCTAATTTATCTGTTTTTATAACATCTCCAACCTTATATTTGACTTCTTGTTTTTGGGTTGCAGTACCTGTCTTATTCACTCCGGCTGACTGATTGTTAGAACCACTATTTGCAGCGCCGATAATAATTCCAAGCACGATTAGACCAAAAATCCCTGTCAAGATCTTGTGTCTGATGAACCAGTTTCTTTGATCTGCGCCACAGTGCTTACACTTTTTGGCATCTCCTGCGATCTCTTCTTTGCATTTAGCGCACTTTTTAGTGTTTTTTTCTTCTGCCATTTCATCTCCTTTATGTTAATGCTACTTATTGGCTTCAATATAACATAAAACTAAACAGAATGCTAGTTTTTAGCTGTAGAGTTATTGGCTTCATTTCCATAGCCTTGATTGTATGGCAAATAAAACCCAAGCTAAAATCAAATTTGGTAAAAAATTAAGAAAAATAAGAAAAGAAACCGGCTTTTCTCAGGAAGAACTTGGATTCAAGTCCGGTTTGCATAGAACTTATATTGGATCGATTGAGCGAGGCGAGCAAAGTGTTTCTGTTGATAACATTTTTAAGCTGGCAAAAGCGCTCCAGAAAAAACCAAAGGATCTTTTTGATTTCTAGCAAAAACTAAACACTCAGATCCCGTCTTGAATAGGTGAAATAGGTTGATGCGATGAGGGCGGCGGTAATTATTAGAGATAAAACCATATAGAACGGGTCGAGATTTCCATTTGTAATGATAGTGTGGGCTTCGAAATACTTGAATGGCGAGAGATATTTCAAGAAGTCGAGCTTGTCGTTTAAGTTAATTACAAAATACAAAATGAAGGTGAGAAGCAGAACGCTCGTAGCGATAGAGGCGCTGGACTTCTGATGTTTGTTGACGCCGGCAACAGCAGCGCCGACTGCAAAAAAGATTAGCTGAAGGAAAGCCATTCCGGCCATGAGCAGCAGGATATCGTGAGTGGCCGAGACGCCTTTGTTCAGATATTTAACAAAATAAACCGAGGATAGAGTGGTCACAAGGTTGAAAATGACAAGAATTACAAGTCCCGCCAGAAGCTTTTCTGTCACAACCCGCACCCGAGAAATCGGTTTGGGATAGAGAAATTCGCTTGTCCTGTCGCGCTCTTCTTTGGCTATCAAATCCGAACCGACAAGCGCCGCGTGAATAGTCGCCGCTAAAGCAATGTAGAGAAAAAGCACGCCGTAAAATCCGGCAGCCGTGGTCAGATCGAAGCCGCTCATGCCCATAATTATCTGCACGCTTTTGGGAAACTGAGCGACAATCTGGTTGATCGACTGGCCTGTCGACTGATAGGCGCTGTATTTGGCCATGCCCGAGCCGACAAGCAGTACCATACCAATCGACCAGAAAAGGATTCCCTTCCAGTGCGCCTTGAGTTCACGGAAGAACACATTCATGATGCTGCCCTCACATCTTTTTTAAGGTAAACGGCAAAACTGGCCGCGATCGCCACCACGATGACCGCCGCTTCTATGAGCACAAACCTCCATTCGTAGGTGTTGTGCATGATGATGTAGAGATAGTTGTAGAACTTGAAAGGAGTGAAGTAGCGGACATTGTCGTCGCCAAGGATAGCGCCAAGGCTTGAGATTATGAAAAAGGCAAAGACGACCGGCAGAGTGACACTGATGACGGATTTAATTTTGGGGATAATAACTGCAAAAAGCGCGCCGAGCGCCCAGAAGAAAAGCTGCACCAGAAAGAGCGTCAGCGAAATTAAGAAAAAGGTTTTTGCCGAAAAGCCGGATTTGGCAACACCCAAAGCAGTCACATAGGAGGCAAGCGAAAAGAAAACGTTAGTGGCAGCCAGAAGCACAAGTGCGGCCAGAAGTTTTTCCGCCAGGACCCTGGCTCTCGTCACCGGCTTGGACAGGAGGAAATCGGAAGTTTTGAGAGCATTTTCTTTGGAAATGATGCCGGTACCCAGATTCATCGCCTGCACGGCTCCGGCTAAAAGGACAAAGGTGAAAAGATAAGAGTAGAAGCCAAAAATGGTGAAAAAGCTACTAAGGACAATGCCAAGCGCGGCTCGGTAAACAGCCGGAATATGGGAAAGCAGGTTTTTGGTGGACTCCACATCCTTGGTAAATGATGGATACAAAAGCAGGAAAACGACCGTGATGGCGGAAAGCACCAGCGCCCAGATGATGGTCGACTTTCGGTAGGCTCTAAGTTCGCGGAGAAAGATATTCACTAGCCCTCCTTCTGATAATAATGCATGAAGATTTCTTCAAGGTCCGGCTCTTCGATGGAAATGTTAGCTAGATCCAGCTTGGCAATTTCACGCATAATGTCATTTAAATGGCCTCTAAAAAGGAAAGTTACAGAGTTATCCGTAATCGACAAATCGTCGACTCCCTTGA
>JAJYJC010000030.1 GCA_021796415.1 bacterium | reverse complement strand
GGCTTAAGGGGTCGGACCTATGCCATAGGTCCGACCCCTCTCCCTGTCCACTGAGATTGGCAAAATAAAAAGAGCCCTTTTGGCGGGCTCTTTTTATCAACTAGGATTATTTCCTGAAGCTTTTCTTGAGTGTCTGTTTTGACTTTCTCCAGATGTAGCCAACGTAACCTAGTCCAAGCGTTCCTGCTGCACCTGCGGCTGCGTCAGCCGGTCCGGCAGTTGGGAGTTGCCCTGGAGGCGGAGGTGTTACCGCTGTCTGCTGATTTCCGAACCACAATACTTGGTCTGGTCCAACGGTTGTTTGTTGGGTAACACCGGTAGTTGATTTCCATCCTGGTTGCATAGTTTCAGTTACCGTGTATTGACCACTATCCAATCCTGCGAAGGTTATCGAACCGTTTTGTCCGGTTGATCTTGTGTCGGTGATATTTTTGCCGCTAAGTGTGAATTGCCAGTTTGGCAGCAAAGGCTCATTCTCTTCCCTTTTTCCATCGCCATTTAAGTCGTTAAACTTGTTGACTATAATGGTATGTTTGCCAGGAATGTTTACGCAAACCGTTGTAGTTGCGGTGTCAGAGATAGTATTTACCTCGCTAGCCTTGGATAAACCAGTGTTTATCAGCTCTGTGCATCCGCTTTGTGTAAAGTCATCTTTGTTTACCAAAACCTTCAGGTACAGGTATGCATACTGACCTGGCACAAGACTGCCGATATCTTTTCCATTTTTCAATTCATCGGCAGTGAGCTTAATGGTTTGGCCATTAATGTCGACCTCTGCTACTGCGCCAGAATCAAGAGTTGATAGTGTTACGTGGTTTGGCAGTACATCCCAAACAATCACGTGATCGGCTGCAGTCTGGGAATTGTTTGTTATCTTTACCGAGTAGAATAGCTTATCTCCCGGATTTGCTGTGTCCTTGTCTTCCCATTTCGGGTTTGGCTGAGATTGATTGCTTACATCCTTCTGGATAATTAGCGTTGGGACTTGAGGAGCCTTTCCACAAGTGTTTACTGTTGCGGTATCAAAGATAGTGGGTACCCTGTTTGCCTGCGTGAAAGCAGTATTCACAAGGGTGAGACAGCTGGCAGGAACATTTTGAGTCAGTCTGGCTTCAAAGGTGATGTAAATGACTTGTCCCGGAGGAACGTCCATTAGTCCCCATCCGCCGCCAATACCTGCGTCAGGAAGATTGTAGACGTCGCTTCCTTCATAGATTTTTCCCGTGTTTGGTATGATTGTCTCATTTTGAGGCATTACATCCCAGAACCTTGCATCTTCCGCGCTAACTTCTCCGGTGTTTCTGATGGTGACATTGTAGTGGATAGTGTCGCCGGGATTGGCGTCATTAACCTTTTTTAAGACAGGAGTTTTTGTAGTACTGACGGTTTTTTCAATTGTTAGATGAGGAGGAATGGCTTCCCTGGTCGGGAATACCGGATTGCCGCATGCTTCAAGGATGGCATACTTGAATTGCCCATTGTACATGTAGACGTATGCGGGGATGCTTGTGGCTGCGAAGTTGTTACTTGGACTGGTCCACATGAGTCCCGCCCACTCTCTCGAGTTGCTTGGGTTAAGCATGAGGTCCGTTCCTCTTTGGCCGTTTATGACATTTGAGGCAACCTGTTGATTACCCACCCAAACGGTACCGTCCTTGTGGACTGATCCATTTGTGTAAAGCCTGTTTGAGACTTGTCCGGTCCTGTCGGCTATATCATTTGCGAAAATGCCGATTTGATCAAATGTAGTTTTGATCCCCTGGGTGTTGGCCCTGATTTGGTTGGCGAGGTCAACGGGTGAGCTGACACCGCATTCCAGAGCGTTAATGCTTTTGCATGGCCAGGCGCTTGCTTGTTTTGAATACATTGGCAGAAGTGTCATAATCAAGGCGCCGATACCAAATAAAGAACCCAAGACAGACAAGAGTATCTTTTTCTTTAGATTTAGTTTCCTCATTTTTTCCTCCTTCTTTTACGAAGTTTTATTACTTATCGTCAGTCTACTTGCCAAAAGTTTTTGGCAAATACTCCCAAAGACAAATTCCTTTCCGGGAGCCCCTCTGGCGAGGGGCTCCCGAGAATATGTGAATTGTGGATGGCGGCGGTTATCCGCCGCCGGGATTACGTTGTGGCGGATTGACGTAGGGGGTGGTGGTTGTGCCACCGCCTCCTCCCGTGTTGCCACCAGTGCTACCATCGGAACCCCCAGTGTTTCCACCGGTGGAACCGGAGCTGCCTGAAGCAGGCGGCGTGACCAGACCGGGAGGCGGCGCGGGGGTCGGCACAGCGTTTGCTGTTCCGAGTCTTCCGGTGCTCCCGATGATTGAATGCAGGATGCCCTGGTCTGGGGTCAGTGAGCCTGTACCCCAGGCTACACTTCCGCCACCGGCGTAGTCATAGTAACTGCTGTAAGGAACAGGCGAGAAAGCTGGGTGGTAGCAGTGATCAGGTTTGTTTACCGCCTCGTCTAAGTAAAAAGTGAGACGGTCTCCTTGGGCAGCTAGGTAGGCGTCACGGGCGTTATCATTGTCCGTGATTGCCTGCTTATTAGCAGACAATGTTGCCTTCATATCCACCAACTGTTTTAGCTGCTGGTCGGAGGGCTTATCCTGATCATTACCCTGTGCTGGTGATATTGTAATGGTGACCAGAGGCTTCATAGCGGGCGGAGCCGGAAGGTCGGGCTGCGACGGAATACAGGTGTTCGTCGGCAGCAATTTCAAGGCATCGTCGATGCGATGATTGTTTTTGGCAACCTCCACATTAAACGATGCTTCCTGCTGCTGCTCCCAGGGTCCCCACTGATTGAGGAACGCCTGGTTGTCGGCGACGACGCCCTGCATCTGCACCTTCAGTTCGCCGATAGTCTGTGGCTGGGTCGGGTCGCCGCTTGCGCGAGAAATCATAAGGCCAGTTGCTGCGATGACGATCATGATTCCCACCAGGATACGCCCCAACGGGATTTTGACCTTTTTGACCGGTTTTGCCATTTGAATCATCCTCCTTCAGTTAAAGGTTTTTCTTCAGCCACTTGAGCAGCAGAAGTACGGCGTCGATCAGACAGTAAAGGAATACATTGGAGTATTCGCTTTCCTGCCAGTTTTCCAGTTTCCGAATTAAATCCATGACAAACCTCCATTGCACCAACGCAATTCACATATCGATACTCTTTGGATTAACCAAAGAGAGAAATCAAGGTAACTCGCTTTTGCGGAATTTTGAGCTCAAAGTGAACTCAAAAATTTAAACCCAAAATCCCGCCCGGAAATATCAAGTTTTTTCCGGAAAGACGATTTATAAAATGCAAAGGAAGGCCATGCGACCCTCCTTTGCATTCAACGTTCATCAAACCCCTAAAGCTTGATTAGGAAATATATCATAAACGCTTTTTTCTGTCAAGAGTTTTGTATAAAAAATTGAGCTTAAAAAGCATATTTTTTGTGAGATCGCACAATCAAGTTGGAGCGTCGGTATTTTATTTACGCCCTGAATCTTTTCAGGCGCAGGGAGTTTGCGACTACCGTCACTGAGCTAAATGCCATGGCTCCTCCCGCAATGATAGGACTCAAAATAAACCCGGTAAACGGATAAAGGATGCCGGCCGCTATTGGAATCAAAATCACATTGTAGGCGAACGCCCAGAAGAGGTTTTCCCTGATTATCTTAATGGTGTCTTTCGATAGCTTCCAAGCGCTATATGTGGTGTCCAGACTGCCGTTCATAATCGTGATTTGTCCCGCTTCCATGGCTATGTCCGTACCTGTTCCCATAGCTATACCTATGTCGGCTGCGGCGAGCGCCGGCGCGTCGTTTATGCCATCTCCCACCATTGCAACAGACATGCCTTTTTCTTGCAATTCTTTGACTTTCTTTTCCTTGTCTTCCGGCGCAACCTCGGCAAAGACGTTTTTTGCGGGGATGCCTGCCTTTTTGGCGATCGCCTCGGCGGTATATCTGTTGTCTCCGGTAACCATATATACATCTAAAGAAGCGTTTTCAAAGTTCTTGATTGCGCTTCTTGAGTCTCTTTTAATAGTGTCGGCTATAGCTATCACTCCAGCGGCCTTGCCGTCGATAGCGGTAAATATTGGAGTCTTGCCCTCTTTCGCAAGAGCTTCTGCTTTTTTAATAAGGTCTGCGTGTGGCCCGATTTTTTCTCTTTTGAAGAGTTTCTCGTTGCCTTTTATTACGGATTTCCCATCAACCATCGCCTTCACGCCCTCGCCCGGAATTGACTCAAAATTCTTGGGGTCCGGTAGTTTGAGTTTTCTTTTTTCCGCTTCTTTGACAATGGCCAGTCCGAGCGGGTGCTCGCTTCGCTTTTCGGCTGCAGCTGAAAATTTGATGAATTCACTTTCGGATAAATTGGAAATGTTGTACACATCTACAACTTCCGGTTCGCCTTTTGTGATAGTACCGGTTTTGTCTAGCAGTATTGCATTTATTTTCTGAAATCGCTCTAAACTCTCGGCGTCTTTTATTAAAATACCGTTTTCGGCGCCCTTTCCTGTTCCGACCATGATGGCAGTCGGCGTAGCCAGACCGAGTGCGCATGGGCAGGCAATTACAACTACGGCTACCATAGCAAGGAGGGCGATGGTGAGGCCGGCGAAAATATACCAAATGGCAAATGCAGCAATACTTATGGAAATAACGATTGGTACGAAATAGCTCGAAACTACATCGGCAAGTTTCTGGACGGGCGCCTTGGACCCTTGGGCTTCTTCGACCAACCTTATGATTTGCGCAAGCAGTGTGTCGCTGCCCACCTTTTCAGCTTTAAAGTTAAAAGAACCGGCTTTGTTAATGGTGGCGCCGTAAACTTTATCGCCCTTGGATTTGTCAACCGGCATTGATTCACCCGTAACCATAGATTCATCGATCGAAGATGTGCCTGACGAAATTATGCCGTCTACAGGAATTTTCTCACCGGGCCGGACAACTATTTCGTCGCCTACTTCCACTTCGTCGATCGGAATGTCTATTTCCTCTCCATCTCTAATTACGCGCGCTGTTCTTGGCGCAAGGCCCGCAAGCTTCTTAACCGCCGAGTTTGCTCTGCCTTTGGCCCTTGCTTCAAAATATTTACCCAAAAGAACCAAGGTGATGACAACCGCTGAGACATCAAAGTAGGTTCCGACCTCGGGAATATTTATACTAAGTTCTGCGGCAAAGGTTACAACTGTGCTAAAGATAAATGCGGTCAATGTGCCGATAGCGATCAGTGTGTCCATGTTTGCGTTTCGGTGTTTTAGCCCCTTGATGAAACCCGTTATAAAAACTCTGCCTACCCAAAACTGCACAGGCAAAGCCAGAAGAAACATTAAGATATTCTGGGTTTTCGTAGGAATCTCAGGTATACCAGAAATTAAACTAATGTATCCAAGAGCCATAATTCCCGCCGACAAGACTGCACCCAAAATTACCTTAAGTTTCAAGCTTTTCAAGTCTCTTTGTTTCTCTTCTTCCTCGGCTGTCATTTCGGTGAGAATAGTTGGTTTGCCATTTTCGTAAACGTCGTAGCCGGAGTCCCGGATTGTTTTTACGATATCGGTTTCTTTGATTTTTTTCGAATGCTCGACGACTGCCTTTTCGTTTGCGTAGTTTACAGTAGCTTTCGTATCAGGAAGCTTATTTAGATTTTTCTCAATAATGACAGCGCAACTGGCACAGTGCATACCGCGAATTTTCAGGGTAGTTTTTATTTTCTTAGTTTCTTTATCGCGTTTGTTCATTTTTTGTCTTTCGTTTGCTATAAAATTTCCAATTCTCAATTCTCAATTTCCAGTAAATGCCCAATGCACAATTTTCAAATTTTAGAATCAGGATCTGATTAGATATTAGGCATTGTTAATTAGTCATTTTCCGGATTTTCCTCCCAGAAAGAACCAGAGGACGAATCCGATTGCAAGGGTTCCGGCTATTAAAACGATTATTTTATCCATTTCCATTCCTTCTTTGTCATTCCGGACTTGATCCGGAATCTATATAATCTGGATCCTGAATCAAGTTCAGGATGACATTACTGGTTTTAAATATTTAGCCGGCTCTTTGATAAATCTTTCTTTACAGCCGCGGGCGCAGAAGAAGTAATTTTTTCCACTGACTTTGGCCGAATCAGCTGCAGTTTTGGCGCTGACCATCATGCCGCAAACCGGATCTTTATACTCTCTTAGATAATCCTCAAGATTCATATCGTCGCCGATTAATCCCGTGACATGTTTGGCACCCTTGAATTTATTTTGCAAAACTTCACGGACAAGATCGCTAGCCTTCAAAATTTTTGAATCAGTCAAAGAATAAAATATGTGGGTTCCTTCACGCCTGGTCTTAACCAGGTGGTTATCGCGCAGTACCATCAGGTGCTGGGAAATGTTTGCTTGGCGCATATCGAGCATTTCCTCGAGCTCGCTAACTGTAAGTTCGCGGTCTCGAATCAAATGAATAATCTCCAGCCTTTTAGGGTTGGCCAGAATTTTAAATATATCTGCATGCAGATCAAAAATCGTTAATTGCATATTGCTACTATATTCAATATCATGAATATATACTTCGTTCAAATCAGTGTCAAGGATTTTCGCGCTATTTATTTGTTGAGCTCTTGGTCTATAGCCTGTTCAAAGGTGCTTGCAGGTTCTGCACCGGAAATGAGTTGTTTGCCAATGATAAAGGCGGGTGTGGAATTTACTCCAAACTTCTCTCCCTCTGTTTTGTCTCCGTCGAGTTCTGTTTGAATCTCTGATTTCTTTTGGTCCATAAGGCTCGAAACTTTGTCAGCGTCTATACCTGAAACTCCCCGCGTGAGTTTTATGATATTATCCTTTGAATCGTATCCGCTATTTTCCTCTCCCTGGGCATTGAACATAGCGGTTTGCCAATCGAAGAATTTACCCGGATAAAGTTCCCAGACTGCTTCTGCGGCTGCACCGGCCGTTTGCGAATCTGCACCTAAAAATTGGAAATCCTTAAACACCACCTTCAGTTTTCCGGTGTCTATGTACTTGGTTTTTAGCTCGGGCAGGGTGTCTGTTTCAAAATTTTTACAAAATGGGCACTGGTAATCAAACCAATATGCCATTGTTACAGGCGCGTTTGCATTGCCGATAAATGGCTCCCCTTTTGTATCGACTTGAGATATGTCTACGCTTGGCTGTGCCGCCTGACCGGTGGTAGTGTCGGTCGTTCCTTGGTCTTGATTTTTGCTGATCGAGATATTTTTGCCGGTTAGTCCAAGATATGCGAAGAAACAGATAATTATCAAAACAGCTACGCCGATACCCAGAGAGACTCCTTGTTTGCCGTTTAATTTTTCAAATATAGTTTTTTGGTTTTTCTTGTTCTCTGCCATTATGTTAGCCTCTCTAAATTATTTTACTTGTGTTCAATGTTAGTTTGTATGCGCTAAAAGGTCAATATTTTATTAATGCTTCTCCTTGACGAAAGCACACCGAATGCATTATAATTCGTTGCTTGTGTATAACGAATCAAGGAGAATTGGAGCGAATTGAAGAACGTTAATATGACAAGCATTCAAAGAGGAGATGTGCTTGTTTTGAAGGGCGTATGCGGCCGGAAGGGTCTTTACGAAGCGGTGGTCCTCTCACATAGAGGATTTAATCTGGTGCTCTCTCGGTTGGTACAAGAAGGCCGGAGCCTTGACTTCAAGCCGGCTCGTGGCGGGTTTCGTCTAAATGGCAGCCTTACTTACGAAGGTGACAAAGTTGCGGTCATTGGAATAAGGCGCACGGCCGGACAGACTGAAGTTGAGCGCTACGAGAAGTGGCGCGATGGCGGGGGCGAATCTGCAAGCGAGGGGTTTGCCGTCAACGGCCTGTTCTTCTTCGGCCAGCAGTAAAACAACATCTCCGGGGCCGGGCGCGAGCCCGGCCTATCTCTTATAGGTCTAAACCACCGGCGTTAGCCGGTGTGTACGTTTAAAGCGAAGCTAGTAAAATAAAATCACCCCCAACCGGGAAGAAGGGAGGTGATTTTTTGTATGTCTTCTAGAAAACGAACTATCCG
>JAJYJC010000029.1 GCA_021796415.1 bacterium | reverse complement strand
GCAAGTCCACTAGAGATGCCGTGCTAGCCGTTTTATACGATAAAGATCATCCCGAGAGCTTGTATCCCTAGGCGTTTTCAAATAACTGACCACTTGGTCTACCATATAATCAAAGGGAGAGAAGTTTATCCGCCTTTGGCGGAATCCCCACCCCTGCTACCAAGAAAATAAAATTTAATTTAATAAAATAAATGATGATCACTATACTCGGCCTTGTGGCTGGCGCTTTGACGACATTCGCGCAACTTCCGCAGCTTTTAAAGATTCTGAAAACAAAATCGGTAGACGATATTTCAAAGGGAATGTATGTGATGCTCATAACAGGCGTTTCTCTGTGGGTGCTTTATGGCGTTCTTATCCGCTCAATCCCTGTCGTAGCTGCAAATGCTGTAGCATTGGTTCTTGTGGTAACAATTTTATTTCTTGATGTATGGTACGGCAGACGGATTTTGAAAACTGAAGAAGCCGAATAGGCAATATGATAAAATCAATTTATGCAAGATGAGTTTCTGGCCTTTGCCAAGGAAAATAATTTATTTGAGCGTGGAGACAGGATTTTACTAGGAATCTCAGGCGGTGTTGACTCCGCCGCTCTTCTTGATCTCCTGTTAAAAAGCAAGGATAAGCTAAAAATTGAGATCTTCCTTGCCCATATTAACTATGGCCTTAGAAAAGAAGCGGATAAAGACAATGAATTTGTAAGGAATCTGGCCAAGAAATACAGTTTACCCCTTTTTGAGAAGAAAATGCATATAACCGGCGGAAATATCGAGGAGAAAGCCCGTGACATCCGCTACTCCTTCTTTAATGAAATTTTAGCCGCCAAAAAGTTGGACAAAATCGCAGTCGCCCATCAAAAAAACGACTTAGCCGAAACTATGCTTTTAAACCTTTCGCGCGGAACAGGCATTGACGGGCTGGCAAGCATGAGAGCAAAGTCGGGAAATCTGGTTCGCCCCCTTCTCTTTGCATCACGCAGAGAAGTTGAAACATATGCCCAAGATAACAGGATTTCGTATGTGGTTGATAAAACAAATGAAGATATTGTCATCAAGAGGAATTTCATTCGCCATAAAATCATTCCCGAGCTTGAAAAGATCAATCCCGATTTTATCCAGACAATGGCCGAGGAAAACAAATTTTTCCAAGATATGTCGGATCTTCAAGACAAAGAAGCGGATGCAGTTTTCGGGCGGATGGCAAAAATCCATAAACAAAGTGTTGAAATTTCTGTAAGAGAACTGTCAGAGCTTGATCCGTATTTAAGGAGCCTGGTTTTTAGAAAAGCTATCAAAAACGTGCAAGGAAACTTAAAAGGCATTTCCTCAAAAAATGTATGCGACCTAGAGAAGCTATCGCAGAAAACTTCAGGAACAAAAGAAATCCATTTGCCCTCCGGTTTGAAGGCTTCGCGTATTTATGATAAAATCATTATAGAAAAAGGACAAAAAAGCCTTTTAAAGACACCCCAAAAGGCCAAGTTGGTGTTTGGCAAAGAGACAAATTTCGGCTCTTGGCAGTTTACGCTGGCAAAAACAGAAAAATTTTCCTCCGCTAAAGACATAAGTTTAGTACAGATAGATATACAAAAGACGGGAGCGCTTCTGATAAGATGTAAGCGTAACGGCGACAAAGTGGCGATAAGCGGCGGTAAATCGAAAAAAATTCAAGACGTTTTCACAGACGCCAAGGTGCCTAAAACTGAAAGGGATAGCTACCCGCTAATCGTAAGTGAAGAAAATGAAGTGGTTTGGGTGCCAAGAATTCGGTTAAGCGGCAAATTTAAGGCGAGCCCCGGGACAAAAAACATAGCAATCATTGAGTCAAATAAGGAGAGTTAAATTGAAGAAAAACAATCGAAATATCTTAATCTTTATCATAGTCATTCTGATAATTGCGGCCGTTTATTCCTTTTACGCTCCCGCCCAAAATACAGAACAAGTAAGCATTTCAAAAGTTGCAGAAGAGGTAAAGAATAATCAGGTCAAAGACATCAAACAAGAAGGCACCAAAATTACAGTCACCCTAAACGACAATAAACAGCAGACCTCCTCCATAAGCGACAATGAAAAAATCACCGACACCCTGAAGTTTATGGGAGTAAACAATATTGATCCCAATAAGGTGACTATTGAATCAAAACCTGCCAGTTCAAGTTCTTTTTGGATAGGCACGCTCATACAGGTTATTCTCCCGGTTGTTTTGATTGGCGGAATTTTGTATTACTTCATCCGACAGAGCCAGGGAGCTTCAAATCAGGCTTTGGGCTTTGGGAAATCAAAACCGCAAGTTTATGACAAAACCAAGGAAAAGGTGGTTTTTGAGGATGTAGCCGGCCTTGAGGAAGCCAAAGATGAACTGGAGGAGATCGTCGAGTTTCTAAAATACCCAAAGAAGTTTTTAAATCTAGGCGCCAAGATACCAAAGGGAGTTTTACTGTTTGGCAGTCCCGGAACCGGTAAAACCTTGTTGGCAAGAGCGGTGGCAGGCGAAGCTGATGTTCCCTTCTTTTCGATATCGGGTTCTGAGTTTGTTGAGATGTTTGTGGGCGTCGGCGCAAGCAGAGTGCGCGATCTTTTTAATCGCGCCAAGAAAAATGCCCCTTGCATCATCTTTATCGACGAGATAGATGCGGTCGGGAGGCAAAGAGGCTCGGGCCTTGGCGGATCTCATGACGAGCGCGAGCAGACATTGAACCAAATACTGGTTGAAATGGATGGTTTTGAGAAAGGCACAAATGTCATAGTCATGGCCGCCACCAACCGGCCTGACGTGCTGGACCCGGCCCTTCTTCGTCCGGGAAGATTTGACCGAAGAATCGTTCTCGATATGCCGGATTTAAAAGCCAGAGAGGAAATACTGACGGTCCATGCCAAAGGCAAACCGTTAGCAAAAGGAGTGGATCTCGGCATCATCGCCAAACAAACTCCGGGCTTCTCCGGGGCTGACCTTGAGAACTTAATGAATGAAGCAGCAATTTTAACCGCCAGAAAGAACAAGAAAGAAATTTCCTTAAAAGACATTACAGCTGCAACCGAGAAAGTCCTGCTCGGGCCTGAAAGGAAAAGCAGCGTTATGTCGAAAAAAGAAAAGGAAATTACAGCATACCATGAAGCTGGCCATGCAATAGTCGGCCACTTGCTTCCCAACACCGATCCTATCCATAAAATTTCTATAATTTCGCGAGGTATGGCAGGCGGCTACACTTGGAGCTTGCCAAAGGAAGATGTGAAGCTGTACTCCCGAAGCAAAATGTATGACGAGATAGCTATGTCGCTTGGCGGACGGGCTGCTGAAGAGCTTGAATATAATGAAATGACAACGGGCGCTTCAAACGACCTTGAAAAAGCCACCAAGATGGCCCGCAACATGGTGGTCAGATACGGCATGAATGATAGGCTCGGTCCGCAAGTCTACGGCCACCGCGAAGAACAGGTTTTCCTAGGAAAAGAGCTGGCAGAGCACGATAAGAACTATTCAGAAGAAACAGCGGCAGCGATTGACGAAGAGACGAATAAAATTATAGTCGACTCGCACAACAAAGCCATGGATGTCCTGAAGAAAAACAAAGCAAAGCTTGAACTAATAGCCAAAACTTTAATCGAGAAAGAAACCATCGAAGGCGAAGATTTTGAGAAATTAATGGGTAAGATAGACAAGATAAAAGACTAGTGAAAACCAAGGTCAAAAAATTCTTTTACTACATCTGGGATAAAAAGCTAACCGTTTCCTCGGCTGCAATTATTCTCGGCACTACCGCCCTCGTCTCAAACATCTTAGGACTATTTCGCGACAGATTAATAGCAGGACACTTTGGCGCCTCCAATCAGACCGACATTTTCTACGCCTCCTTTCGCATTCCTGACCTGATATTTAATCTCTTAATTTTAGGCGCGCTCTCAAGCGTCTTTATTCCTATCTTCATAGAAAAATTAACGAAGGAGAAGCAAGACGAGGCCAACCATCTGGCAAGTTCGTTCCTAAATTTTTTGCTCATCTGCACCCTTGTTTTTGGAGTAGTAGTCTTCATTCTGGCTCCAAAACTTGTCCCGTTTCTGCTCCCCGGGTTTTTCAATCGTAACATTCACGCTGACTATAATGTTTTCCAAACCACGGTTAACTTGGTCCGCCTCATGCTTTTGTCCCCTATCTTCTTTGCCATCTCGGGAATCTTTAGCGGCATTTTAAACTCGCACAAAAGATTTGTGGCATACTCGCTGGCTCCCATCATCTACAATGTTTCCATTATTCTGTCGATGGTTTTCCTGGTTGATAAGTTCAACCCGCAAATATATGCCCCGGCCATCGGGGTGGTTGCCGGCGCATTGCTTCAGGCTCTTATCCAGCTTCCTTCAACTCTCAGAACCGGCTGGAGATGGCGGCTGGTGATTGATTTTAAACAGGGTGAGATTGCGAGAATGATCAAGATGATGACGCCACGGACACTAGCCATAGGAGCCAGCCAGATTAATCTTGTGGTTGATACAATTGTTCTCTCGTTCCTTGCCGGAGGAATCAGTGAATTCTATTATGCCAACAATATCCAGACCGTCCCCACTGTCATTTTCGGTATCTCGATTGCAACTGCGATATTCCCGGCGCTCGCTGCCTCTTATGCCAAAAAAGACATGGGTGAATTTATGAATGGATTTTCATGGAGCGCCAGAAGAATTTTATTCTTTATGATCCCGGCAACAGTCGGCATCATAGTCCTCCGCGCCCAGATAATTCGTTTGATATTTGGAATCGGCAACTTCGATTGGTCGGCCACCTACTGGACTACCAAAACCCTTCTTTTTTTCTCCTTCGGCCTTATCGCCCAAGGACTGATTCCCCTGCTTTTAAAGGCGTTCTATGCTATCCATGACACCAAGACCCCGTTTTTCATTGCTATTGTAGTGATGGTGGTTAATGCAGTTTTGTCAATTACTCTTCCTTTTATCCCATCCTTAGGCCTTGGGGTAGCCGGCGTTGCCCTAGCATTCTCGATCGCCGGCATCGTAAATGCCGTTTTGCTCGCTATCTGGCTGCATGACAAGCTGGGTATTTTGGATCCGAATCACCGAATATTTGAGTCAACCACCCGGCTCATCATCGCCTCGGTTTTTATGGGCATAGTCATTCACTACTCCCTCTACCTTTTTGATATTGTCACGAACACTTCCAAGGTAGCAGGGCTTTTCGCCCAGACATCAGGGGCAATTGTTTTTGGCACCATTACATACTTTGTCCTCGCTTGGCTATTCAAGTGTGAAGAAATAAAGTTCATTCTCGAAAAAATCCGGCGATAATTTGCGGCTTCTAAAAAATATAAGTTTGTGTTAAAATTACATGTAGCTGAGGGAAACCTCGCTATTTTTGTCTGCAAATAATGAAACATGCAGCGCACTTTTGCAAATTGCCTTTACCGCGGAACATTTATTGGAGCAGTAGAGAGTTCATAATTGCTTATGGCCTCCTTGCTACTCCAATAACGGAGTTGTCTCCGCCTGGCGGAGTAACAGGAAAGGAGTCGATTCCATGAATTGGCTAGACCGTGCTCTAAGAGGAGAGAGATTTATCCATGGCCCTTTTTTCGGCCAAACGTTTGATTTGTCACTCCTGGCCGATGTTCTAGCATCGTACGGTGAAAACAAGGTAGAAGAATGGAGAAAATTGGGACTCGAAGTCCATTTTCTTCCTTCTATTCGTTTCACCCGCGAAACCAATCTGTCTGGCTGGCAAGTCAAACCAGGGAAATGGTACTGGGCAATTGAGATGGGCGATTTACTCAGGCGAAACAATGCTGGCGAACTGCAAGTTATGTCTGAAAGCCACCTCAACGGAATAGTCGCATTGATCGACGTGAGACCAAGACCAGAATTTGTAGGAATTGGCGAACAGATGTTTCAAGATGACAGATGCTATCTGGGACCTATTCTCAGGCAACTTCGCAACGACCGGGTAATCGAGCCGTATGAACGGGGTCCTCAAGACAGCCGTTTCGGCGTATCCTCGGAAGAATGGGATGAGCACGTCCGGTTTGCTTTGGCACGACAGCTTGGCTTCGAGCCGAAACAAATCAGACTTGAAACGGTATTAGAAGCAAATATTATCCCTCAACTTTATCTTGGGACACCACGCAGAACAGACGGTCATGTGAGGACGTGGACCTTAAATGAGGAATACTGGCTCAGCAGCAACAATCGTGTTCACGGCGGCTATGGCCACAATGATTACGATAGACTATGCAATGTGAGCCTGGGCAACTCTCAAAGTCACTGGTGTTCTGGGGCGATACGCCCTTTGACAGTCCTTGCTAATTAGCATCACTGTCTTACCAGGAAGGATAAAATGGGTGATGGCTATAAACCATCACCCATCTTTTTTATACTTATTTTCCTCGAAAAAATACTCATTTTTTGCTATAATTTACTCCTATGGATCAGGAGAAAATCAGAAATTTCTGCATTATTGCACATCAATATGTTAAAATGTATTTATGGGGAGAAAACGTATAGAAATTGATGAGAAAAATCTAAAAAAACTGTATTGGGACAAGAGACTGTCTCCTTATCAAATCGGAAAATTATTGAATTGCTCCTTCTCAACAATCACAAACAGAATGAAGGAATGTGCAATACCATTCAGAACTCCAGCGCAGGCAAGGATGAAGTATGTGAAAAATGATTTTAATGGCACGTTAGAAGAAAAATCATACATACTGGGTTTCCGTCTCGGAGATCTCAACTGTTATAAAAGAAGCGAAAACTCCGAAACAATCGTTGTACGTTGCCATACGACTGATACGGATCAGGTCAAACTTTTTGACAAGCTATTCAAAAAATATGGGAAAATTACAATTTCTCAAAATAGAAATCACTACTATTCAACAACCTACTTAAACTCTTCGTTTGAATTTTTGCTAACAAAGAAATTCCGGCCAAACAATCTGCACAATTTATCCTTTATGGCAGGCTATGTAGATGCTGAAGGAAATTTTCAAATCAATCAAGGTCGAGCGAGATTTAAACTTGATAGCTACGATTATCCTATTTTAAACTGGATGTCACATATACTTAATACCTTAGGTATTGAAAATAAATTCCAAAGAATTGGGAAAAAGGGTGGTAAAAGAAGTAACGGCACTGTTTTTAATCAAGATCTTTGGAGAATTACAATAAATAAAGCACCTGTGTTGAAAAATTTTATCAAGATGATCTTACCTTACATAAAGCACCAAAAATATAAAAGAAATATGAAAATTTGTTTTGAGAATATTATGGCAAGGGAAGAAAAAGGAACCATAAAATGCAGCTAGAGCAAAGTAAGATTAGGAATTTTGTAGTGATCAGTCATGTAGATCATGGCAAGTCCACCTTGGCCGATCGCTTTTTGGAAGTGACCGGAACAATCGAGAAAAGAGATATGAAAAAGCAAATTCTGGATACCATGGAACTGGAGCAGGAACGTGGTATCACTATTAAGCTGCAACCAGCGCGCATGATATGGCAGGCGAAAGCACGAAATCCGAAATCCGAAATCCGAAGCAAATCAGAAATTCAAAGTAATAAATCTTCAAATAAACAAGATGTCATTCCCGCGAAGGCGGGAATCTATACAAACAAAGAACTGGATTCTCGCCTTCGCGGGAATGACAGAGAAAAGAATTCATTTGAAATTAGAAATTCGGATTTAGAAATTGCAAATTCAGAACCTTACATTCTTAATTTAATAGACACCCCGGGTCATGTAGATTTTTCTTACGAGGTTTCGCGGTCTTTGTCGGCGGTGGAAGGGGCAATCTTAGTCGTTGATGCTTCCCAGGGCATCGAAGCCCAAACCTTAACGACATTAACCATGGCAATAGACCAAGGGCTTGAAATCATTCCAGTGGTCAATAAAATAGATCTTCCTCATGCTGAGCCGGAGCGCGTCGCCAAGGAAATCATAGACCTGCTTGGAGTGAAAGAAGACGAGATCATTTTTGCCTCCGGCAAAACCGGCGAAGGGGTTGAAAAAATTCTTGATGCTGTGATTGAAA
>JAJYJC010000028.1 GCA_021796415.1 bacterium | reverse complement strand
TAATCATAATATCAGAATCACTAATACGAGCATCATGGCTTATAAAATTCTTCTTGCCGAAGATGACATCCAACTTGTTGAGATGTACAAGCGAAAGTTCCAGCTTGAAGGATTTGAAGTGCAAATAGCAGAAGACGGCCAGCAAGCATTAGACCTCCTGGAAACATTTACTCCGGATATAGCAATCCTTGATATCATGATGCCCAAAGTCACCGGCCTTGAGGTTTTAAAGGAAATACGCAATAACCCCAACACAAAGGATATGCTTGTGGTCATGCTGACCAATCTCGGCAGCGAAACAACAGCCGAAGAAATATATAAGCTCGGTGCTACCGAATACATAGTAAAAGCGGACATGACTCCGCTTGAAGTAAGCAATAAGATCAAAGAGATCTTAAAGACATACAAAAAATAATCAATTTAGGTATTTACTAATCATATCGATGAGATCTTGTTTGCTTCTCTCACCCTCAGCTCTTTCTTTTTCCTTGCCGTTTTTAAAGACGACAAAAGTAGGCACTGCGCCAATATCATATTTGTTAGCAGTAGAAGTGTTTTGGCTGGCCTCTATCTTTCCAACCTTTGCTTTTCCCGCCAACTCATCAGACGCAGCTGTCACATCCGCTGCTACATTTCGGCAATGCGGACAGGTTGACAGGTAAAACTCAACCATAAATACACCCTTGTAGCCTAAAACTTCCTTGTCAAAATTGTTATCCGTAAGGCCCACTTCATATTTCCCCAAACTGCCGGCCTCAGAAGAGACTGACGAAGTCTGGCTTGTTTCTGTGCTCTGGCTTGTTTGTTCTGCCTGGCTTTGATTTTGTATATGGCCAAAAATGACTAACCCCGTGACAAAAAGCAAAACGATCACGCTTGCCGCTATGATTTGTAGTTTTAGACTATTGCTTTTTGTTTCTTCTACCACTGAATGCTTTCCTGTTTAGATTATTAATTACAAAATCTACCTGCTTTTGAAAACTGAAAATTGGTACTTGAAAATTATTCTCTGGTGGGTTACCTGGGACTTCCACCCAGGACGGATAACCCTCTCGCCTCGCCTCAAATCAAATTCAATCAATTGTTTGGAAATTGTTAATTTTGAATTATAAATTATTCTCTGGTGGGTTGCCTGGGACTCGAAGCGGCTCAGCCGCTTTCCTGACTGATTTCTTAACTGGATAGTTTTCTAGCAACTATTCTTTAAATTCAAAATTTTATTTTTCAAGGCGTCTTCAAACTGGTTTCTCACCCAGAGAACCCAGAGAAAATCTCTCAAGAATTTGAGAAATTTTCTCTGGTGGGTTGCCTGGGACTCGAACCCAGAACCTACTGCTTAAGAGGCAGTTGCTCTACCGATTGAGCTAGCAACCCGGATTAATTTTTAATTTGAAATTCGAAATTTTAAATAAATTCAAATTTTAAATTTCAAAACTTTTCAGATTTATCATTTCGAATTTGTTTCGGATTTCGATATTCGAATTTAGGATTTCTCCATTGGTGCCCCGGACTGGACTCGAACCAGTAACCTACAGCTTAGAAGGCTGTTGCTCTATCCGATTGAGCTACCGGGGCTCCTTGGCCAGCCACAGAGTGAACTTGGACTATGACATTATAGCCTATTTCCGCCCATTTGTGAACCATTGAGTCTATCCCCTGACAATTAACTTGCCTTCTTGGGAACATAGGTTACAAAACCAACGCCAATGAAAGTTAGCGCTACACCAAATATCAATCCGGAAGTTAAGTGTTCACCAAGTAGAAAATACGCCCAAACAAAGCTAAAAACCGGCTGCAGGTATAAAACCATTGAAGCAATAACCGGAGTGGCCTTTTTTATGGCGTATTGATACAACAGGTAATAAAAGGCTGTGCCTATTATGCCTACATACAAAAGTCCGACAATGGCCATAACTGAGATATGTCTCCACCATAACAGATTGGCCGCAAAATCAATCGGAGAGATCACAGCTTGGGTAAAGATCGTCATCAAAATGAAGGCGCTTGTTATGGCTAGCGGCGAATAATCCTTATGAAACTTTTTTGACAGAACGGTATATAAAGAAAACGATAGGACCGCAATCAAGACCAAAATATCACCCAACAAGTTCCCGCTAAAGGGCATCCCTTTGCCAAAAACAGGCAACATGATTATATACAGCGCGCCAAGCAAGCCGACAAGCATGCCAAATATTTCTCTTGAGCTTAATTTTGTTTTCAAAATGAAGTACGACAGAACACCTGCTATCACAGGAACTATGGCATAAAGGGTTTGAGAGATGCTAGCCGTGGTTAGCTTTATGCCAAATACCGAAATAGCCACATTGCCAGTCCCAAATATTGCAACCAATGCTAAATTCTTTGGGTTTTTTAACTTTTTTATGTTTTCTTTCTTCAAAAATAAAGGCAGCAGAATTATACCGGCAAGGATAAATCTGAAAAGCGTAAATAAAATAGGCGGGATTTCTTTTGCTGAAACTTTGATAAATGGAGACATGCCGCCGCCCAAAATAGCGACAAAGATAATCAAAAATAAAGCCTGGTTACGCTTAAGCCAATTCATATTTATATGATATCACAACTCACAGACATTGCACTATTTTATCTATACTCATATAATAACCTCATAAACATAGGAGAAAACATGTATTTTGCAATCATCATTATTTTGGCCGGTATCGGCTGGCTGCTGCAAAACCTAGGCATTATAAACGGCAACTTTTGGGGGATATTCTGGCCTCTTTTAATAATTTTCTGGGGCATCTCGATGCTCATTAGGCGCAGATCTGACGGCTGCTACTGGTCCTACCTTGAGGGCAAGACAAGAGAGAAGAAATAGCTCGAGAAAGTAAATCTTAAGGTTTAAAGACTCAGATTCTGGTCAAGCCAGAATGACTATGATGTTGGTTTGAAAATTTAGTCATTGAAAATTCAATGCCTGCCTGCCGGCAGGCAGGAAAATTGATACTTGAAAATTGAAAATTAATAAAGTTCTACCCCGTCGATCTCTTCAAATACATGGCCTTGAAGAATGCTTCTTCATAACCGCTGGCATTGTGCTCCGGCGAGAAGAGAAATTCCGCCCTTTTGCGCGGTACTGATTGCGGAATCTTATCAAGCTTTTCCATACGTTCAGTAATCCTTTTAATGTACGTTTTCTGAGCAGATGTAACAGTAGAGGCATCCTCGTCAATATCCAAATCATCAACCGGAATCAATATTCCCGCTTGGTCGATAAGTTCAGTCAGAGAACCTAGCCCCGGACCGACCACTGGTGTGCCTGAGGCCATAGCTTCTGCCGCCACTATCCCAAAAGGTTCCGCCCAAGTATTTGTCATCATGACCGCTTTGGCATTTCTGAGCAGCCGGTACTTCTCCTCCGAGCTGACCATGCCCAAAATCTCATCTTTCTTTTTGAGCATCGGCTTAACAAATTTATTAAAATAGGATTTCTCATGTTTTTCTTCTGCTTTGCCGGCAAGCTGAATCGGTATATTCAGCCTATGCGCCGCCGCGATAGCTATGTGGGCGCCTTTTTCCATGCTGTATCTGCCCAACCAGAACAAAAATTCACTTTTCTCACTGCCATCCGGCGTAAATTCCTCTAAATTTACCGCGTTGTAAACTGTCCCTAGGTGCTGCTTGATGTTTAGATGCGGCAAGAAACGTTTTGCCTGATCCTTGGAAATGCTGACAAAAAAATGGCCGGCATCAGAGAGCGCCCCCACAATCTCAGACACATGCTCCGAAAGCGGCCAGTGCAGTGTATGGACAACCGGTATGTCACCCGTGTCGACTATCTTGTCTCTGTCTATCTTGGTATCGAGTTTGAAGATAAATTTTGATCTGTCTTTTAGAAGCCGTTGCGCGTGGAGCGCTAAAGTATGATCCCATATCAAATCCGGGCGTTCGGCAACGGCCATCTCGTAAGCTCGCCTGTTTGCCTCCTTTTCCTTCTGAAAGGACATGCCCAATCCCAAAGCTTCCGGCACCGTCGCCACAAGCTTGGCATAAGTCTTTGAGTCGCCCGAGGCGAAGACATAGACATCATGCCCGCGTTTAACAAGCTCCTCAGAGGTCAGCGCCACAACCCTTTCCGTGCCTCCGTATTCTTGTTCGCGGCCCAAGATAGGTATGACCACAGGCGCTATAATGCAAATTTTCACTCCGGCTTCCCCCTTTGGCTAAAATTATTCTTCTCCGGTCAACTCCCTGACTTCTTTTTGCCCGTTTTCCATCTCGCTTGCCTGTTCCTTATCCAAGCGAATCAGCATCGCCTGAAACTCGCCAATATGCGTCTTTTCTTCCTTGGCAACGTCCAAAAGAACCCTTTTTAATTCTTCATCATCTGTCATCTCGGCAAACTGCTCATACAAACTTGTTGCGTCCAGTTCTGCCGCGATACTAACTCTCAAGATATCCCGGTTTATGTTGCCTTTGCTTATCTTGCCTAGATCGATAGGCACCTTTGAAAACATCCTGCCTCCTTTTTATTTAATAAATCTAAAATAAAACAGACACAAAAACTATGTCCGCCTTTACAAATTTAATCAGCCAAGCAGAAATTATTTCATTTTTCCGACAACCGGATATTTGTCTATCTGAGATTGGATATGATGGCTGAAAAATGCATCGGTCAGGTCCCGGCCGGCAAAGTGCATGTGATGCCTACCATTGGAAAAAACATTTGTCACGTCATATACCGTACCGTTTACGGCCACATAGGCAGGCTGCCCGTTTTGGCCATCGTATTTTGCCAGCTCGGCTGACGTAAAAGTCTGAGTGGCGCTCTGACTTCCTCCAATTTGCGTTTGAGGCGGAACAGTGCTCACAGAACCATTGCCTTCTTCGTCGTAATCATTGTCTCCGGAGATGTTCTGAAGTGGCGCTGTGGTGTTTGGCGAACTCTTTGACGAGACATTATTTAGCTTGCTTAGCTTGCCGTAAAACAACTCTACAAAGAGGAAAAACATCAGAAAAATGGCATAGCCAAAGGCTAAAATAATTTTTCCCTTTCCTTGCCAAATCCCCCACCTTTTAAGAGACAAGCGGGTGGCATAGAGAGCATGGATTGAAAGTGAGAGAATCAGTAAAACCGGTAAATAATGTGTATGGATTTGATCGGCCAGATTCACATCCATAAAACCCCTCGTCATGCCATATCCTGTCACAACAAAGGAAAGAATAGTCACAAGCAATACCCATGCAGCGATCCGATCAAGTTTTACCAGATACCAAGACAAATTTCTTTTCATAATTGTAGCGGTTTGAGCAAACCTGCAAAGAGTGCATTTTCATATAACCTAAAGCTTGTACCAGGCACGAAATATAAAAGCCGCGGCTTCAAAGCTCCTCCGTAGTATATGAACAGTGGTTATTTTATGGATGTATTTATTCACTTATTACAGAATTATAACTTCTAAGAAACCAGTTTACCATCTTTTAATGTAAATGTCTTGTCGGCAAGTTTGGCTATTGCCTCGTCATGCGTCACGGCCACAATGGTCGTTTTCTCGTCCTTGGCTAATTGCCTGAGTAGGTCGATAATCAGCTTGCCGGTAGCGCTATCCAAGTTTCCGGTTGGCTCATCGGCTAGAATTAATTTCGGCTTGTTTCCAAGAGATCTCGCAATGGCCACTCTTTGCTGTTCTCCTCCGGATAATCTGGTCGGTTTCCGTTTCTGCTTGTCGCCTGTGATACCGACTTCGGCGAGTAATTTTTCCGCTCTTTCTTTCCTTGCTCCTGCCGGCACGCCGGCGTATTCCATCGGCAGCATCACATTTTCCAGCGCCGTTAAGTTCGGTACTAGGTTATAATTCTGAAAGACAAAGCCGATTTTCTCTCGGCGATATTTGATGAGTTTCGAATCACCGAGCTTGGTAATGTCTTGCTTATCGACCTCAATTGTTCCGGAACTGGCTTGGTCTAATGCTCCCAGAAGCGATAGAAGCGTCGACTTGCCGCTGCCGCTTTTGCCAACGATGACGCTAAACGATCCCGTCGGCACATGCATGGATATGCCGTTCACCGCCTTGACGTCCGAGTCACCCGACTTAAATTCTTTTCTTAATTTCTCTACTTTTAACATCTTTCTCCTTTTGTCATCCTGAACTTGATTCAGGATCTATATCAATAAAATCTGGATTCCGGATCAAGTCCGGAATGACAGGGGGCTAATCGTTTCTCATTACTTCCGCCGGCCGCACTTTGGAAATCATAAATGCCGGTATCGCACTGCCGACCACGGCGATCACAAGCACCGCCAGCGCGCCGTATGTCAAGATGTCGTAGCCGACCACCGCGTGCAAATCGCGAAGGGTATTGCCGACTCCGTTCAATCCGCCGGCAAAGCGTACCATCATGCCTCCTCCGCGAAATCCGCCGCCGCCGGGACCGCCCTGTCCGCTTGAAGCACCGCTTACCACAAGAGCGTTCAAGATCGGGTTGGCGGCAAAGAAACCGACAACCGTGCCCAAAACCCCGGCCATGACCGTCAGCGACAAAGCTTCGACCACAAACTGAGCTGTGATCTTGATGTTTGAGGCGCCGATAGCCTTCAAGACGCCGATTTCTTTGCGCCTTTCGCGGACAACCATCAGCATCGTCAGGAATATGATAACTGAGCCGGCAACCAGTGCGCCGATTAAGCTATAAAGGGAAATGGTTTTGATATTTTCAAGCGGCTGGATGATTTGATCTGTCTGTTCCTGGCTTGTCGTCACATCCGCCTTGTTCCCCAGCTTCGAAGCAATAGCATCCTTGACGGAATTCAAGTTGTCGATGGAGTCAACTTGGACAATCGCCGTCGACACTTGGCCGGCTTGGTTTGACAAGCGCTCGAGGCTTGAGATCGGCATCACGAACGAGCTATTTAGAAATCTGTTTCCGCTATCATAAATGCCCGCCACCGTGATGTTTGTGCCGTATCCTTGAAATGTCGAGCCGGGCTTTAGGTTGTTCTTCGCTGCCAGATCCGTCCCGACCAAAGCGCTGCCGGTATCTTTGGTGGCATCAAACTCAGAGCCCGAGGTGATTTTCAAGTTATCAATGTTTAGCGCCTGAGCCACCGATAAATCATCTACCCCCGTCACCATGATTGGCATGGTAAATGTCCTTTGTGCTGCGCCAAATCTTCCGCCTCCGCCTTCGACGCCAAAACCGGCACGACCTTGTTGCCTGTTGCCAAAGGATCCCGGCGTCAGCGAAGCCTGGAGGTTCGTATCAGTTCCCGGTGTCAACCGATCGCTCAAGGTCTCGGTCATTTTTGAAACATGGGGAAGCGCCCCTACCGCATTTAGATCAGTAGTTGTTAAAAGATCGCCTCCGCCCTCAAATCCCCGCACCCCGGCAGGAGCAACGGTGATGGTATTGCCAACCGAGCTTTTGACCGATGCAATCTTTGCCTGCACTGATTTTAACGCAAGCAGCATCACAAGCGCCATCGCGATAGAGATGGCCAAAATAAAAACAATACTTCCGGTCCTTATAACATTTCTGAAAGCATTTCGAACCCCACGACTCACTGTCCCCATATGTTCTCCTTCTAATTAGTGTCATTCTGGCTTGTCCAGAATCCTTCTATTTAATACTTTTAACTATTAAATAAGCAAAACCTGAGAGACGGCTTAGAAATGACATTCAAATATTCTACAGAATAAATATTAGAATGTCATGAGAGTGGTTAACATGAAAAAGTAAGAGAGATGGGGTTGCATTAAAAAATCCGGTGCGTAAGAGTATATTACTTCATTATCTGTTATCTTTTAAATTTGACGGGTTTTACTCGTGCTCCCCAATCTGTCAGTTTAATATTCTTCATTAAATAATCAAGTTCTTCATCTTCATTTCTGGTGATTATAAATACCGATGGAACCTTAATGCCCGCTAATTTTTTGTGCCATTCTTTTACTGCTTTTATATACCCCTTTGTATAATACGGAACTTCTTCAGGATGTCTTTTTTCTAGAAAATCTCGATCAATAAAAGTCTCCACTTCATCGACTATTACAAAATCTGCAGTATTAATTATTCCAAAGCTCTCATCACAATCTTTTAGATATACAACATTAAAATTTTCTGCTTGTAAAAAAGGCATGAGCTCATGTAAGCAAAACCAGGT
>JAJYJC010000027.1 GCA_021796415.1 bacterium | reverse complement strand
TCCAGAAGGTAAAGTTCTTGTGCAGATCAATTCCTAATGTGTACATACACCACTCCTTTCTTTAATGTTTAAGCTTACTTTTAAAGCTTAACATTTGCTGCTGGAGTAGTATATTTTCATGGGGTCAGGCTGGAATTTTTAATTCCCAGGTTCAAACTAGCTGCAAGGGTCAGACCCTTGCAATTTACTAATCTTTCTGTCATTCCCGCGCAGGCGGGAATCCAGAATGTATAGATTCCCGCCTGCGCGGGAATGACAAGAGGCGTGAGGGTTTTCCACAGTTTTGTATACTGGAAAGCCTTTTTCATTATCATTTATGATGGCTTAAGCGTAAACGTAATAGGAGGGTATTATGAAAACAAAAGGGCTTTTGCCTGGCAAAAAGTTGATTTTATTTTTAATAATCGCAGCCATCATTTGCGGCGCTGTGTGGGCAATTCTGGCGGCCAGATCGCATCAATCAGACGGTCTTGACTCATTTCACGCCAGACCGTTTTCTAAAAAAGTTCATTTGACGGCCAGTCCGAAAGCTGCACCGGCTGGTGTGGCGCCCGCGGAAATTAAACAAGCCTACAACATTTCCGGTTCAGGGTCGGGGACAATCGCCATTGTCGATGCCTACGATGATCCGGGAATCGAGAAGGACTTGAATACTTTTTCCAAAAAGTTCGGTATCGCCGCATGCACAACGAAAAACGGTTGTTTTGAAAAGCATAAAATGGCACCCGACGTTAAGGCATCAGCAAGCTGGGCTTCGGAAATTGCTCTTGACGTCGAGTGGGCGCATGCGATTGCGCCGGGTGCGAAAATTCTGCTTGTTGAGGCGGTTTCGGATGGCGGCACGAATTTATTAAAAGCCGTCGATTATGCCAGAAAGCGCAAGGATGTCGTCGCGGTTTCCATGAGCTGGGGCGGAGACGAGTTCGCCGGCGAGACGAAACTGGAAAGTCATTTCGCAAGCCCTTACGGCGCTACCTTTTTTGCCTCATCCGGCGATGACGGGCATGGGGCCAGCTGGCCGGCAGTTTCAGCCAATGTCATTGCCGTCGGCGGTACGACATTAAACTTAAATTCGAGCGGAAAGCTTATGTCTGAAACTGCCTGGAATGGCAGCGGCGGAGGAGTCTCGGATTATATTGCTGAGCCGGCACTTCAAGGTTCATATGATATTCGATATGCCAAGGGCAGGCGGGCGGTGCCGGATGTCGCCTATGACGCCAATCCGTCGACCGGTTATCCGGTTTATTCCTCATTGTCTGACAGCGGAAGCGGCTGGTTTGAAGTCGGCGGAACGAGCGCCGGCTCGCCGCAATGGGCGGCGCTTCGGACGATTTCAAAAAATATCAGTCTTGATCGCATCTATGCAGTAAAAACGAAGGATTATTTCCGTGATGTGGCAACGGGTGCGAACGGAACCTGCCGATATTTCTGCCATGCAAAAAAGGGATATGATTTTGTGACGGGCCTGGGTTCGCCCATAAATCTGGCTTATTAAAATTATAAGGCGCAAGGGACGGCCTGTCCCGCACTTTGAGATAGTGTGCGGGACCTTTGCAGGGTGAAAAAATGGATTCAAAAGGAAGAAAGGTTGGATTAGTTGTTGTAGCGGCGGCTTTGGCGGCTGGAGTCTATGGATTTTCTCAGATTTCGTCGAAGCCGGCTGCTGTTTCAATCAAATCGAAGCCGCATTACATTGCACCAAAAGAGGCTCCAAAACCCGGGTTTAACTGGGTGACACATGTGGTGGACGGCGATACTATTGATGTTGATTTAAACGGTAAATCGGAAAGAATAAGATTAATCGGCATCGACACGCCGGAGACGGTTGATCCCAGAAAGCCGGTCCAGTGCTTTGGCAGGGAGGCATCGAATAAAACCAAGGGGATGCTTTCCGGCAAACAAGTTCGATTGGAGGCCGACCCCACCCAAGACGATCGCGACAAATACGGCCGGCTGCTTCGTTACGTTTTTCTCGAGGATGGAACAAACTACAACGAGTGGCTCGTTGCCCAAGGCTACGCCCATGAGTATACCTATAACATTCCTTACAAATACCAAGCCGAATTCAAAGACGCCGAGCATAAGGCCCGCGATTCAGATAAAGGCCTTTGGTCGCCAAACACCTGCAACGGAATTACAAAATAAAATGTACCTGTATTTATTATTAATTCAAGTCATTCACTATAGTAAACTATATTAGTGTAGTACGGGGGAGTGAGTTTAGAGATAACTTAAGAAAGGAGGGGTGTTTAGAGATAACTTAAGAAAGGAGGGGTGTTTTGAAAAGAAATCCAAGAATGGTTTGGAACACGGAAGGGGTGCGAGAAGTAATGAAGTTACTGGTAAATTGCAAGAAGGCCAGCGAGGTAGAGAAGATTTTTGATAGAATTCTCACAACAAGAGAAATCAACGATATCGCCAGAAGATTTAAAGCGCTCACAATGATCGATGAAGGCAGTTCATATGCTGATATTCATATGAAAACCGGCATGAGCCCCAATACAATCGCCCGCCTAAGCGCTAAGTGCGGGTTTGGGTTTAGTAAAAGCTCGGGTCTAGCTGATAAAAAGGCCAAAAAGGAATATAGTCCTAAGAGAACTCTTAAGTATAAAGGAGTCCCAGTTGTAAAGGTCAAAAAGTAGTATCAAAAACTACTGCAGTAATATAGTTTACTATAGTGCTGGCGAAAATATTAATTAGTCCCGTTCCGAATTGTTACATTACTCTTCTGAATTGGTTGAAAGTATTTTTTAGGGAATTTCTGCCAGGAGTTCCGGGATTTCGGGGAAGTTGTGGCCGAAGTGCTTGTAGTGATCGAATTCTAAAAATTTAGCGTTGAGCCCTTTGGCGTTTTCAACGCCTTGATCAAAAGGCACCCAAGGATCATCTTTGGAATGCATCACTACAAAGTTATCGCAGTGTCTCTTAATTTCCTCAAAATTGTAGCCTTCTTTCGTATAGAATCCGAAGTTACTCTCTGATTTCACGGCTCTTTTTGATTCTAGTCCGGAGTTGGTTGCCAGTAGAATCACTTTTTTGACTCTCTGATTTGGCGCTAGATTTTCCAACCACCTTAAAATTGCGACTCCGCCGCGAGAGTGGCCGATTAAAATTGTTTTTTCGTTAGGTTTGGTTTTGTCGAGGGCATCGAGCCACTCGCTCATTACCGGATTGCTTGGTTTTGGCAATGCAGGGGCGATAACTTCGATGCCTCTTTCCTTCATTTCCGAGATAAACCAAGGATACCACTTCCGGCTTGGGTCTGTGTCCTTGCCGTGTATTAAAACAACTTTCATTCCTTTATTCTCTTTCCAAAATGTTTATGGAAATAGTAGATAATGATTAATGCCAAAACGACAAACCCGGCCCATCTGAAGTAATGGAGGAAGCGTAGAACCGTATCCAGGTTTTTGCTGAAATGGTAGCTGACAAGTGAAATGACCGTGACGAAGGAAATTGCCCCCAAAATATTAAAGGTCAAAAACCTTTTGTACGGCATGTGCGACATGCCGGCGGTGAGGGCGGCCAGGATTCTGGTGGTAGCGAAAAAGTGGGCAGTATAGACAGTGCGGCCGCCTTTTTCTTTGAAAAGCGCCTCCATTTCACTTAACTTCTTCTGGTCGATGCGAACATATTTGCCGTATTTTTCAACCAGTGGCCGCCCGCCTTCGCGTCCGATCCAAAAGCCGATATTGTCACCAACTACGTCGCCAACTATTGCGATTGGAATGACTAGCCAGATGCTCAAGACCTTTTGACCGGCAAAAAAAGCCATAGCAACTAAAGTCGACTCAGCCGGAACGGGGATGCCGGCATTTTCCAGCATCATGCCGAAAAAGGCCACCAGGTAACCGTAGGTGTGGACATAGGGCGAAAGCAGGTTAACGTAATATTGGATTTCGGTATGCATCCTTCAATTATCTTTCATTTAGCTTAAAGAAGCAATTTTTTCGATTTTCAAATTGAAGAATAGGCGATTTTGTGCTAGAATCAGATGGTTAAAAACGAGATTTGCGCCTGCCTGCCGGCAGGCAGGGGTATAGTTAATCGGTATAACGTGACCTTCCCAACGCCTCAGTGGCGAGTTTCCTTCCCGACATTTCGCGAGAGTAGTTCAGTGGTAGAACATCAGCTTCCCAAGCTGAGAACGGGAGTTCGATTCTCCTCTCTCGCTCCATGCCGCCTTAGCTCAGTGGTAGAGCAACTCTTTCGTAAAGAGTAGGTCCCGAGTTCAACTCTCGGAGGCGGCTCCATAGGGCGGGGCAACTATTTTCCGCCAAAGGCGGATAAACTCCTGCCGGCAAGCAGGGGTTCGATTCCCACCGTTGGCTCCAAAGGGTAAATCCGAAGCACTAAATACTAAATTCTAAACAAATTAAAAATTCAAAATATTCAAATATTAAAAAATTGTTTCGGATTTCGACATTCGGATTTAGAATTTAATCAAGCTATGTATAAAAAATATCTAGAAAGAATAAACACAGATCTTATAAAGAAAAGGGCTAGCCATGTCCATGGCAAATCCTTTCTTCAAGAAAAGCCATTCAAATATATTTTAATCGGAACCGGCGTTGCCGTCTTGATAAACTTTGTTTTCGTTTTCACCCATATCAAGCTCGGAGAGGCCAGCCTTCCCTTAAAATATAACTACATCTTTGGCATTACCAGAACTGGTACGTGGGGCGATTCATTGCTTTTGCCAATTCTCCTCTTAACTATTATCGGTATCAATGTTCTTGCGGCTGAATATTTCTATAAAAAGGACAAGTTTCTAACCTATATTTTTCTCAGCATAAACTTCTTTTTTGCCCTGCTTACTTTTCTTGAGATAGTCGCCTTAAACGCCAGAGGTTCTTAATGAAAACGTGGATTGATTCGCACTGGTTTCAAAGAATCTTAGAGATTATTCCCGGCTTAAGCGTCTGGATTGTTTTGATTTTTCCCTTTGCGCTGGCATACCCAGTTCCAATGATCGTAGCTTATTTCATTCTGATATTTAACCTATACTGGTTTTTAAAGGCCTTAAATATAGCGCGCCACCTAATGAACGGGTTGTCACATATGCGCTACAACATGCGAACGGACTGGTATGAGAAAGCGCGATTTATAACAAAAGATCCGGCCAGTTACCTCAAAAGCCTTGAAGATGAGTATAAAAAGGCGGATGGAAATGCAGTAGAAAGGCTAAAACTTAGGGATCTAAACGGCGAGATTAGTGAAATCAGAAATTTGAGCGGCCGAAAAGAGGTGATCAAAAATATCGACGACATAGTACATGTTGTCTTTATCGCCGTATCGACAGAGACCATCGAGATAGTCGAGCCGACTGTCGAGTACGTTTACAATTCAAATTATCCCTCTGACAAAATTATCGTGGTTATAGCCGGGGAGAACAGGATGAAGGAGAACGTTACAGATGTAGTGAAGCACATCCGAGCAAAGTATGAGGGCAAATTTATGGACTTTCGCCACTACCTGCACGTTGAGGCACCGGACGAAGTGAGGGGCAAGGGGGCAAATCTGGCATATGCAGGACACCATTTTTGGGAGGAATTTAAGGATTCCGGCATTGATCCCGAAAACGCGCTTGTAACCACGCTCGATGCGGACCATATCGTACACAAGGAATATTTCTCCCGCCTTAGCTACAAATACATCACAAGTCCGGACAGAGACAGGGAAACATATCAGCCGATAGCGCTTCTTTTTAACAATATTTGGGACGCGCCGGCTCCAAACAGGGTCGCCGCCATAGCGTCTTCATTTTGGCTTTTGGTTGAGTCAATGCGTCCATATCGCCTACGAACCTTTGCTTCGCACAGCCAGAGCTTAAAAACCCTCCTTGCCACGGATTTTTGGTCAAACCAGACTATTGTCGAAGACGGGCATCAATACTTCAGGACTTACTTTGCCTACAACGGAAATATTGAAATGGTGCCGCTTCTTCTGCCGGTATATCAAGACTGCGTTTTGGATGAGAATATCTATAAAACATTCAAAAGCCAGTATGTGCAAAGGCGGCGCTGGGCTTGGGGAGCCAGCGACTTTCCTTTTGTGGTGCGCAATTTCATGAAACATCCCGAGATTCCTTTTAGAGAGAAGGCAATTCAAACCTTCCGGCAATATGTATCACACCTTTCTTGGGCATCATCCTCTCTTTTGCTTGCAACGGCATGGATACCATTATTTTTCAATCAGCGCTTTATGGATTCGGTAATAGCCCACAATGTCACAAGCTATAGCGGTGAACTAGCACTTTTTGCCTGGATCGGCGTTTTCTTTAGCGTTTGGACATACATGCGCCTGCTCCCTAAAAAACCTGAACATTACTCTAAGCTTCGATATATCGGCATGATTACCCAATGGATTTTTATACCGCCGGTCGCCATAATCTTGAGCTCAATTCCGTCTATAGATGCCCAAACAAGGCTCGCTTTTGGCAAATATCTGGGCTTCAAAACCACACATAAGGTAAGAAAATCAAAGGTTGTGATAGAATAATTTTCAATTAATTTTCAGTTTACAATTTTCAATTTCCAGTAAATTTTCAATTCTCTATTGTTGCAATGCAAACTCAATACCAGGGCAAACTGTAAATTGCCGCGAAAGGAATTTTTTCCTTAGTAACATAGTAACTAATTAACTTTTCCGGGCAATGCTTGCATTTGTGTGGTAAAATGTAAACTAAGTAAAAAGGGGAGTGCGAAATGGATGGGAAACAATTTTTTGAGCTAATAAAAAATATCTATACGGCGCTGAAATGTCCCTCTTGCGGTGAAGTTTATGAGATAGAGGAAATCCAGTTTGTGGGGCAGTTTGAAGGGCTGTTTCTGATACAAATGACCTGTTCAAAGTGCAAATTGCCGGTTTCTGTCAATTTCTACGCCAAAGATCCGGCAAAAGAAATCATATCTGATCTGAGCGTAAAAGATTTAAAAATAATTCCCGAGACCCCCATTTCTTCCGATGATGTCATCGAGTTTCATAAGCAGATCAGAAATTTTACGGGAGATCTGCAGAAGGCGTTAAAGCTTAGGGGCTAGTAGGGACTCGTTGTGGCTTTCGGCGGCTCATTTTGGCCAGTCTCCATTATCCGCAGTAATCCACGATTCCGATTGCCGTGAATCCGAAAACCTCCTTTTGTCATCCCGAGCGACTTCCTAAAAGGACGAGTCGAGGGATCCCTTCATTTTAGTATAGACCTTGGAAGGGGATTCCTCCGCTTGCAACTCACGTGGTGGCGGCCCGCCTGCCTGTCCGTCCGGCAGGCGGGCCGGACGGACAGGTCGGAATGACAATGTTTAGCCGTATTTTAAGAATATTTTCAGATTCACGGTCCGATTTGCGTTGACCTCAAGCGGGATTTTTAGTATAATAATCTAGTTAATTAAGTAGAGAAAGAACTGGGAATGGAAAAGATAAAACTACAGGCAAAGCATCGAGACACTTTTGGCAAAAAGGTGGCAAAGCTGAGGCGGGAAGGCTTGATTCCTGCCGTCATGTATTCTAAGGGCAAAGAGGGCACGGCTCTCTCAGTCGACAAGAAACTTTTTGACCATGTTTACAAACTTTCCGGCGGAAGCACCATTCTGACACTTGAAATCGAAGGAGATAAGGATAGGAATGTTTTAATCAAGGAAGTTGACAGAAATCCCGTCACCGACAATGTGGTGCACGCTGACTTCTATCAGGTAAAGATGACAGAGAAGATAACCGCGACAGTGCCGCTAAGATTTATCGGCGATTCAAAAGCGGTAATGGATTTGAGCGGCAGCCTTATAACCAACAAAAGCGAAGTCGAAGTCGAGTGTTTGCCGGCTGATTTGCCCCACGAAATTGAGGTTGATATCTCGCTGCTTGAAGATTTTGAGTCCGTGCTGCATATCAGCGACATTAAATTGCCTCCGGGGGTTGAGGTAAAGGACGATCCGGAAGAAACCTTGGCATTTGTAGAAGCACCGAGAAGTGAGGAAGAGCTTGCCGAACTTGAAGAACCGGTCGAGGAAGGCGAAATGCCGGAGGCTGAGCGGGGCGGTGAAGAGACGGCAGCCGAAGGGGAAGAGCCCAAGGCGGAAGAAGCACCGGAAGCTAAAAAAGAGTAATAGTATTTTACTTTACAATACCAGCTTTACAAGGACTGTCCTTTCAAAGGACAGTCCTATGTGTTAGTGTAAGAAAACCTTGACAAATAGGTATTTCTTATGTTAAAATATGCCTATTGTACATTGCCTAAATTCACCCCCCAAGTGCAACTTTTTGTCCCGTAAATTCCGGGGCATTTTTTAATAATTTATGTTCTATCATAACCTCATAAGGCGTCTTGTATTTTAAAGACTTTCTCGGCTTATTATTT
>JAJYJC010000026.1 GCA_021796415.1 bacterium | reverse complement strand
GGCAGAGACTTTGACATTGTTTGTGTTCTTGAAAAAAGGCCGTCTGCAGGCAAGAAAGAAGAAGAAGCCGCCAAAACAATTGCCCAAGAGGCAAAGGAAGAAGCCGGTGATGATCTTCTCGGTGTTTTGGGTGGAGAAGTCATTGGGTAAATGGACAGATGGGTTAATTGGTAAATGGGTAAATAGGCAGATGGGTGAATAGGTAAGTAGGTAAATAGGTCATTGGGTTATTTGGAGAAAAAATGGGAGATTTTAGAAAATTAGAAGTTTGGGTTATTGCGCACGACTTGACTGTTCAATTATATAAGCTTACAGCGAGATTTCCTGAAGAAGAAAGATTCGGGTTAAGCTCACAAATCAGAAGAGCGGCGGTTTCAATCGAGTCAAATATTGCCGAAGGTGAGGCAAGGTATACAAATAATGACAAGAATAATTTCTTTATTATTGCCAGAGGCTCAGTTGCTGAAGTCCAAACTCAGCTTTTGATCGCCGCCGATGTCTTTCATTTAAATACCGGCGAGCTTTATAAAAAGTACGATATTTTGGGTAGAAAACTTACAATGATTGTTAAACATAGGCGAAAACCCGCAAAACCCATCGACCAATCAACCTATTAACCAATAAAGGAGGGCAGAAAGGATGTATTATGGCAAAAGAGTTAGGAGGGAGAATCCCCCCGCACAATGAGGAGGCCGAGATATCGGTTCTCGGCTCTATTCTGCTTGAGAAAGATACCATTATAAAAATAGCAGATATTTTAACCGAAGAAGATTTTTACTCGGATGCCCACAGGATTATTTACGCCAACATGCTTGAGCTCTTTGAACATCATCAGGCAATCGACATTATAACCCTTTCAAACAAGCTAGGCGAAAAGAAGGTATTGGAATCTGTTGGCGGGGCAGCCTATCTCTCAACGCTGGTCAATTCAGTGCCGTCTGCATCCAATGTTGTCCACTATGCCAAGATTATCGCAAACAAAGCTGTCCTTAGAAGATTGATTGAGTCTTCAAACGCCATCAACCAGCTGGCTTACGAGGAAAGCGAAGATACCTCGCGCATTCTGGATGAGGCTGAGCAGAAAATATTCAAAGTTTCTGAAAAGCATCTAAAAGGCAAATTCATCCCGATAAAAAGCATTTTGGAGGAATCGTTTGAAAGAATTGATGAACTGCACAAGGACAAGGATAAGCTTCGCGGAGTGCCAACTGGCTTTAAGGAGCTGGACAATATACTTGCCGGTTTGCAGCCAAGCGACTTAATAATACTTGCAGCAAGGCCATCGGTTGGTAAAACATCTCTTGCGCTAAATATTGCAGAAAATATTGCCGCTGAAGACGGCATAGCTGTTGCAGTATTTTCACTTGAGATGAGTAAAGAGCAACTGGTCGACAGGCTTCTTGCCTCAAAAGCAAATGTAGACAGCTGGAAGCTTCGAACAGGCAATCTAGACGATGATGATTTTCCTAAAATAGGTCGGGCTATGGCAAAACTTTCCGAAGCACCGCTCTTTATAGACGATTCTCCACTAATCAATGTACTAGAAATGCGCACAAAGGCAAGGAGGCTTCAGGCTGAAAAAGGCCTTGGGCTTATCATTGTTGATTACCTGCAGCTTATGCAAGGACGAAACTCCGAGAACAGAGTTCAGGAAATCTCAGAAATTTCCCGTTCGCTAAAGGGTTTGGCAAGGGAGCTTTCTGTGCCGATAATTGCCCTGTCGCAGCTTTCTCGTGCCGTTGAAGCCCGTCCTGACAGAAGGCCCATTTTATCAGATCTGCGTGAATCGGGATCAATCGAACAAGACGCTGATGTCGTAATGTTTATTTATCGAGATGAGCTCTATAACCCGGAAACAGAGAAGAAGGGTGTGGCTGAGATTTTGATCAGAAAACACAGAAACGGGCCTATCGGAACGGTTGAATTGTTCTTTAAACAAGAGCAAACCGCATTTAAAAGCATCGACAAAAAACACGCAGCGAAATTCACGCATTGAAGCTTAAGTGTATTTATGTTAAACTTTCCTTGAGGGCAGTTTTTGCTTCTTTTTTTAATCCCACTAGAGAAAGTGAGGTGAACCTTGAAAGAACCAAATGACATGGAAAAGTTTGAGGAGGATTTTTTTTATAGCTTCCTTCCTGCCTTAGTTGAAGCCATTAAGAGTGTTATGCTTCCACCATACATTCTTCTCCCAGAAGAGGAAAGGGGTGCTGCTAGATCTGCGGTGAGCCACTTGTTTTTGGAAGGTGAGATGTCGACAAGTGAACTCATTTCCTTAATGATACAAGATGGCTATTCGGATGGCCTAGTAAAAAAAGCAATCTTTGACACGCTTAGCAGATTGCAAAGAATAACTCTTAGGCAAAGCAAGGGTTGTCTTCTTTGGTCAGTCCGCAAGGATGCTATACCTTTTCTAGAGAAAGAATTGAAGGAAGATGGCATCTCTGCGCAAGAAATAAACAAGGCGATTGTAAATCTTTTGTCTCGACTTGGAGAGGAGGTTAGAATGGCAAAGCCAAATAATATCCCGCTGCTAAGAGAAATTCTCATTGCCTCAGGGGGGATGCCAGCAGATAATCTGCTGCAAATTTTACAAGACAAGGGCTTGCAAAAAAAACAAGCTATGAGGCTACTGACAAATCAGGTATACATGGGTAATGTGTCTCGAGAAAGCCAGAAGAGAACCGCTATCGTAACCTGGGTTGGTGATTTTGATGGGGCAAGCGAGTTTCCCTTTTCTGCGGAACAGTTTCCTGACATCTTTAATCTCAGACCACGACCAGGCGAAGTAGTACAGGTGATCATTACTATGAGGTCAGGAGGTTCAGACTTCACAGTACGGCAGTTCAAGGAGGCCAAAGCAGGTGTATTGAAATAAGCATAAATTATTCCATGTTATGCGGCCCGCCGGAATCCACCGGTGGGCCTTTCGCTTTTTTATTGCTTAAATAAATTGCGTTTGCTACAATTATGCTTAGTAAAATTAAAATAAGCGGAATGGGGGCAAGGCCGCTTGGAGGGGAAAGAGAGAAAATGGGAACTATAAAAAAAGATTACGCAGCATCATTGATTATCGGCGTCGCATCTGCCGCGTTATCTGTAATAATGGTGAGCAATTTCGGCATAAAGAGTCCTCTTGTTTATCTCGCTGTTATTGTGATGCTGCTTGTCTTACCGCCGCTTGGTGTTTTGATCGCAAGACTGATAGGCAAAAAATCTCACGGTTTGTATCAATTTATAAAGTTTGCCGAAACCGGCGGTCTAAATACTTTCGTTGATTTCGGTGTCCTGAATTTCTTAATTCTTATAACCGGCTTTAGCGCCGGCCTTTATTATTCTGTATTTAAAGGCATATCATTTACCGCGGCCGTTATAAACTCATATTTCTGGAACAAACACTGGGTCTTTGAGTCAAAGGAAAAAGGCAAGAAAGAAGAAAAGGAATTCTTAAAGTTTGTTTTGGTCAGTATCAGCGGTTTTGTCATAAACGTTTCGGTGGCAAGTTTAATAGTTTATCTAGCGCACGGCATGACAAGCCCAAGTCCGAAAATTATCGCAAACGGAGCTGCGGCATTTGCCTTCATTCTGACAATGGCATGGAACTTCTTGGGATATAAGCTTCTTGTATTTGTAAAGCCCCAAAAAACCAATGGAAAGAAAGCAAGCGCTTGAGGGCGTAAAATCATCTCTCTCAAAAATATGGAACTTTGCGGCATACGAGAAATCGGTATTGCAAAAGAAATCCTACATTTGGCTAATCCTAGCCTTTGCGGCTCTAACGCGCCTTTATGGGCTTGGGTCGCTCGGCGTAAACAAGAGCGAACTTGTAAATATCGATAGAATATTTTCAGTTTCAGATTTAGGCTCTTTGTATCGGGGGGACTTAAGCACAAGCTTGTACTACATCTTGCAGTATCTTTGGGGCAGAACTATAGGATTCTCGGTCATAAATATGCGGGCATTTTCTGTTGTTTTGTCAATAATTGGGCTTTATTTCTTCTTTCTTTTTGTCAGGGAATGGTTCTCCAAAAGATCAGCGTACATTTCTACATTTCTTCTTTCCATCTCGGGATTTTACATCCTGGCGTCAAGGGCCATCAGCCATGAAGTGCTGTACATGGCCGTAATATTTCCTGCGCTGTATCTCCTAACACTTGCCTACAGACGAAGAAAAATGCTTTACTTTATTTCTTCGGGCCTTTTGTTAGGCGCACTTTTTTATACTACGGAAATATCATTTGTGCTTTTTCTCGTATTTGTGATATCGATCGTATACTTCTATCTGCAAAATAAGAAATTTCTGACAGGTTACATCAAAGAAACCGCTATCCTTGCGGGCACGGCCCTTTCTGTTTCAATACCGTTTATGATATGGTTTGTCCAAAAACCCCGGGCTTTTTTAAGTTACTTTAGCATCAGTCCATATAACCTTGTTGAAAACGGCAGGAATCTCATGTCTTCGATTGTCTTCTCCTCGCCGGTTCAGCTAATGTTTAATGTGGGACAAGAAAAGATTTTCGATCCATATGTGGAAGTAACATTTCTTCTGGGGCTTATATATGTGGTTTTGAAATATAAGCGAAGGAAGTTTTACTTTCTTGCCAGCTGGTTCGCCCTGCTATTCTTGGTTGTAATAATGATAAAGTCATTTTCGGTAGCAAATTTCATTTACCTTGTTCCTATGATTTTCATTTTTTCAGCAGTAATCCAGAGTTATGTACTGAAAAAATGGTTCAAAACATTTCCGTTTAATAAATTTGCTCGGCTGACAATGGCGCTGGGTATAGGTTTCTTCTTTGCGCTTTCTCTGTCGTATAACTACAACAAAGTTTTCTTGGCATGGGGCAAGAATCCAAATAGGGTATTGGCGTATAATGAAAAGATATCAAAAGTGAACTTCAAAAATGAAGAAATTTATGTGTATAAAAGCTCTTTAAGCGGCGTCGAAGTGCAGGCGCTATTAAAAAATGGCGGGGAGAATAATATTACAGATTTAAAAAGCTTATCCCAAGTGAAAAACAGAGGATCTGTCAATATATTGACTTCCCCCAATAATGTTTTTGCTGTAAAATCTATTCTAGCGAGTAAAAAGATCTCAATTGTTGAGGGTCAAAGTATTATTTTAGTAAGAGGAGAGTAGAAAAACATGGCAGATATAGGAGGCTTCGATTTATCAGTTGTAATCCCCTGCAGGAATCAGGCAAAAATGCTTAGGAAAACATTTCAAGACATTGCTACTTATCAAAAAAGATCAGATCTTAATATGGAGATTATTTACGTAGATTCATACAGTGATGATGGAAGCCTTGATGTGGCAAAAGAGTCTGGCAAGGAGGTCAAAAATCTAACAATTCTTCAGGCTTCGGATATTGGTGTACCCAAGGAAATTAGCGGGAAAGGCACAGCCGTACAAATGGGAATGAAGACAGCAAGGGGCAATATAAGGATTTTTATGGACGCTGACAGCGCAACGCCGTTTGATGAAATAGACAAGCTCCTGCCATATTTTAAGAAGAATTATGATGTAGTAATGGGATCCAGATACACAGATAAACCCCTTCCGGCAACCAATAGCACAGCCAAGGCATTACTTAAGGCTACAAAGGAAGTTTTCGAGGTAATAATATATGGTTCGCCAAAAAGCAACACTACACTCAAGAAGCAGGGGCGGTTAAGGCAGTTTATCTCGAGGGGCGGGAACCTGGCATTTGTGGTCCTTTTAGGACAGAGCTTCGCCGACACTAGGTGCGGCTTCAAAGCTTACACTAAAGACGCTGCGAAGGTTCTTTTTGATAAACAGAGGCTGCCCGGCTTTGGTTTTGATACTGAAATTCTTGTCATCGCAAAAAAATATAATTTTAAAATTATAGAAGTACCTGTGAAATGGATTGACGATGCAGAAGAGGCAAATGTTACATTGGGTGATGGCCTCAAAACCTTTTTAGAAATTTTTAAAATAAGGTGGAATAGTCTAAGTGGCAAATACAGCAAAGCAGGATAGCAAAGGAAAAAATATTTTCAAGCTGAGTTTGGCAGTCTTAGTTTTGGTTTTGCTTGGCATTTTTTTGTACCCAGGAACCTACAATGTCATCAAGAAGCATTTTGTCAAAAACTCCGGTAAATATCTTGAGATGGATGCCTATGCCAAATCGAAACCGCTTGATAAAAAATACTTCGTATTGCAGGGCAATGACGTAGCAAAAAGTTTTGTCGAAGACCAAGCGAACTTCGTCAATGAAACCGGGCTGAAAAGCCTAAACTGTCCCAGCCAGGAAATGATGCTTATTTATGAAAAACCAACTAAAAATATCAATGATTATGTCAAAAAGGAAGGCGGTGAAGTCTTCACCTTGAACCCAAACACAAATATTCAATTTTTCGCGGCCATAATTAAAAGCAAAGGAGGGGCATGCAAGATATAAGACCAATTCAAAGTTCAAAATTAAAAATTAAAAATTCAGGCCCCAGACCCCAAAAGCCAAGAATAGAGGCAGCCGGTGGGGTTGCAAAGGAATTTAAAAAAATGCAATCCACGGAGCCGTTCCTTAAAAAGTTTAAAAGTTTTTTAATTTCAAGCTGGCCGATGGTATTAATTCTGGCAGTTGCAACATTTCTAAGATTTTTTAGGCTCGCATCCTTGCCACCGGGACTCCATCCTGATGAGGCGGCAAACGGCCTGGATATCATAAGCATGTTCGATGCTCACAAGTTTGCGGTCGTATATGACACAAATGGTCCGCGCGAGGCGCTTTTCTTCTACCTTCAGGCGATTCCGGTTTGGATTGGCAAAACTTTTCATATTGCCGCCATAAATTTCACCCCGCTTTCACTCAGGATTGCGCCGGCTATCATCGGAGTAGCAACCGTTTGGGGGATTTATCTGCTAGGCAAAGAAATGTTTAACAAAAATGTCGGGATCTTTGCCGCTGCGGCACTAGCTGTAAGCGCTTGGCATATCCAGTTTTCCAGAAACGGTTTTCGCGGCATTTTGCTTCCCCTTGCGTTGGTATTCCTTTTTTATTTTTTCATCCGCGCTTACAGAAATGGCAAAATGAAAGATTATATCGGAACCGGCATTGCTCTGGCTCTTGGCTTTTATACTTATTTATCGTACAGAATGATTCCGCTGGTTTTCATCGGATTGGCAATCTTTATTCTCTTCTCAAACCGCCGGTACTTTAAGGAAAACCTTAAAAAAATAGTGCTTCTGATCGGTGTCACCATTTTAATAATGGTGCCTCTGATAATCCACTTTGCCTATGTGCCCGCTGACCTCATTGCCCGTTCTTCTGCCAGTATTTTCAACCCCGCAACGAATGGCGGCAGTGCCATCAAAGCATTCCTTATGAATGTAGTTAAGACATTGGGGATGTTTAATTTCCAAGGTGACCAAAATTTCAGGCAAAATGTAGCAGGCGAGCCGATGTTGGATATTTTTGTAGGAATCTTGATGTGGGTCGGTGTCATTATCAGTTTTGTAAAGATCAAGCGGATAGAGCATTTCACCTTGATTGTTTGGGCTATCGCGCTCTCTCTTCCCGAACTCCTAACCTCAGACGGCATCCCGCACGCACTTCGTATGATCGGGGTTATTCCGGTGGTAATGATTTGGGCGGCCTTGGGGCTTGACTTTATTCTAAATAAAATCAAGATGAGCCAAGCAAGAGCAATGTACGCCGGTATGGCCGCCATCCTTGTTATCTCCGGAGCCGCAGGATTCTATAAATACTTCATAAAGTTCCCAAGTTACGCAGAAGCGCGAGATGCCTATACAGAAGACATGGTTCAAATGGCGTATGATATAAACACTCAGCCCAAGGGTGAGAAAATCATATTGATCGCAGGTGAATACGGGTCAAAAACGATACAATATATCACTTATTCCACCAAGCCTAATATAGATAGGCTAGAAGTCCGTGACATAAAAAATTTGAAGCTTCCGGCAAATAATTATAAGATTTATATAGAAAGAGATTGGGAAACGGACGCCCTAAGCGAATTGAGAAAAATCGGCTTCAAAAGAGCGTTAACGGCTGTGCCTTCACCCATTGACCAGAGAATACTTTATTACGAATATTCCCCCTCCGTCATTCCCGCGAAGGCGGGAATCCAGGACTAGAATATACTTATGTTTTCGCGAGAATAACAGATTTAAAAGATGGCAGAGAAAAGCTCAAAATTAAAACAAATATTTGGCATACCCACGGACAAAATCTGGATTTATCCGATGATATTTGGCGCGTTTGCCGCTATTTTTGACATAACAAGATCAAGCATTTGGCATGACGAGGGTTACACCCTATGGCTAATTCGTTACAATCCATTACAAATAATCGAGAGAACAGCCCGCGATGTCCACCCGCCGCTTTATTATCTTGTTGCAAAACTTTGGACGCTTATCTTCGGCAGGTCTGAGCTGGGTATCAGGTCTCTTTCGGCAGTGTTTTTTATCGGCATTATCTATTTTGCTTATAAAATAATTGAAAAACTGCTTAACGAAAGAGCCGCTTTCTGGGGATCGATGCTCGTTGCCTTGTCGCCATTTATGGTTCGCTTTGCCCAAGAATCCAGAATGTACGGCATGGTTGCATTTTTAACCACTCTTGGCACCTACTTTTTGGTCAGATATTTTAAAGAAAAAAATGGCCGCCTGCTCATCTTTTATGCCCTTTCCATGGCTGCTGCGGCCTATACGCAGTATTATGCTTTCTTTATTATTATGGTTCAGTGGATTGTTGTAGCTGCCATAACACCCGGGTTTTTCAAACTGAAATGGAAGGATTCATTCAAAAATCACCTTGGTATATTTGATTTCAAATGGCTTGCGGCAGGCCTTGCTCCTATAGCGGCGTTTCTACCAT
>JAJYJC010000025.1 GCA_021796415.1 bacterium | reverse complement strand
AAGGTGAGGCGGTAGCAAGATGTGTGGCCGACAACTGCTTTGCCATTGAACTTCAAAAGATAGGCCACTTTGTCTCAAAAAGCGCGTTTAATATAGAAGGCCTCGGCGAAAAAATTGTTACGCAGCTGATTGAAGAAGGATTAATCGAGGACGCGGCAGACCTCTTTGCCCTGACTGAAGGCGACTTGACGCCGCTTGAGAGATTTGCCGAAACCTCTGCCAAGAACCTGGTTGAGTCAATAGTCGAGCATAAAAAAGTATCATTCAGGAGATTTATAAATGCGCTTGGCATCCGCCATATCGGAGCCATAACGGCATCAGACCTTAGCAGAAAATTTGCTCGGTTGGAAGATTTAGAGAAAGCGGAGAAAGAAGACTTTGAGGGAGTTGAAGGCATCGGTACAGTCGGAGCAGAAAGTATTTACAACTGGTTTCATAACAAAAAGAATTTGGAGCTGATCAAGAAATTACAGCAAAATGGGGTGGAGATTCGCTACGAGCAAGTTCGTCACAAACTGGACGGGAAGACATTTGTCATTACCGGTTCGCTTTCAGGATTAACCCGCGATGAGGCAGAGGAACTGGTCCGCAAAAACGGAGGAAATGCTTCCGGCTCGGTCTCCAAAGCTACCGATTTTGTTGTAGTCGGCGAAAACCCCGGCTCCAAAGCCGACAAAGCCGAACAACTGGGAATTAAAATTTTAAGCGAAGAAGAGTTTCTGAAGATGACCCAGTAAACTGCAAGGGTCAGACCCTTGCAGTGCGATGTATACTTGAAAAGGTATTTGGGTTGATGCATAATTTCTCTATGCCTTGCAAAAATACTTTAAGAATAAGTAAAGAAAATGGTATTTACCATGTCTATAATCGTGGTGTTGAGAAGCGTGATATCTTCCTTGATACCCAGGATTATAAAACGCTCCTTTATTATCTTAAGGAGTATCTATTGCATCCGAATGACCCTTTGAAGGCGAAAAATCATTACAAGGGTCGGACCCTTGTAAGGCGAAATTTTGCAGAAAGGATAGAACTTCTAGCTTATTGTTTGATGCCGAACCATTTTCATTTGCTGCTTAGGCAACTAGGAGAAAATGATATGACAGAGTTTATGAAATGCTTAGGCACGAGTTATAGCATGTACTTTAATGATAAATATAAAAGAGTCGGTAGCCTTTTTCAGGGAAGATACAAAGCGGTTTTAGTAGAGAATGACGACTATCTTCTGCACCTCTCGCGTTATATCCATCTCAATCCATACTGCAAGGGTCAGACCCTTGCAGAGTACGACTGGTCGAGTTATCAGGAATATCTGGGGCTTAGGGGGACGAAATGGGTGAATCCGAAATTTATCTTGGGTATCTTTAATGATAATATGGACAGTGGAATGATTGGAAAGCAGAGGTATAAGGAATTTGTTGAAGAGTTGGAATACGATTCCAAAGAAATGATTGGAAGTTTGGCGTTAGAGTAGTGCAAGGGTCAGACCCTTGCACTATCAAAAGCCGCAAGGGCTGAACAACTGGGGGTCAAGATAATTAATGAGGAAGATTTTCTGAAGATGGCTAGGTAGCTAATTTTTCAGGATAAAAAAGTTGTTCATTGATAAAATGGGCAATTTTTTTGTTGGCCGAGGGCTGTCCTTGTGAAAAACAAAGACAGCCCTCGAAAGCAAAAAAGTCCTTGCATGGTCCCGGCATAATCGCTATTATTTTACTATAGCAATTATGGCAATTAGCCTGGGGTGATATGCAATATACATTAACTAAAAATCTGCTTACAAAACTGATCATTGCAGCTGTCGCGCTTGTTGCGGCCAGCAGCCTTTTAGTCTACTTCCTCACTCTCCACCAAGTAGACCAAAAGTATAAAGCCCTAGAGTCTTCAGGCGGCAGCGTCTCTGTAAACACCTCAGATCTTTCTAAAGATTATGTTTCTCTAAAAGGCGGCAATCCACAAGCCGGTGCGATTGATGTCAGCGGTGATATAGCGGGCAACAATGTCCAAGGTTCAACCATTACCTCAACAGTCCAAGACGGTACATCTCCTTTAAATGTTAGCTCCTCAACTTTGGTTAACAATCTTAACGCAGACATGGTTGACGGCAAACATGCCAGCGAATTAAACAAAACAACCAACAACATAACCCAGCAAACAGTAAATAATGTTACAAACACCACAACCGGTGAAACCATTCAGCCGGGAACCACTGGTGATTATTACCGTGGTGATAAATCCTGGCAAACTCTAAACTCCTCTGCTGTCGGTCTTGGCAATGTCGAAAACACAGCCCTTTCAACCTGGAAAGGATCAAACCAAGTTGCCATTTTAGGAACCGTCACTTCCGGTACCTGGAATGCCGGTTCTATTAATGCAGCCGGCTCAATTACCGGTACGACTCTCCAAGGTTCATCTCTAAATCTAGGCTCAGGCGCTATCACATCAGGCGCCATTAATGGCCAGACTATTTCCTCAAGCGCGAACTTTACAGGAACTATTACGGTTGGCGGTACTATTAACGGAGCTACCATTTCAGGCGGCACACTATCCGGCGGCAATGTTTCAGGCGGAACAGTTCAAGGCGGTACGCTTTCATCCACAGCTGTCAACGGCGTTACCACGGCAAACATTCTAGTCAACACCGGCTCATACTCTGACCCGTCATGGCTACAAGGTCTTGCCGGTTCAAAGATTACCGGGGATATTTCAGGGAATGCCAGTGGCCTTACCGGCACACCCAATATTACTGTTGGTACGATTAACTCTGGTTCAATTACCACCGGCGACGCTATCACTCAAACAATAACAAAAAATCCGACAATCGTCGGGACGGCGGCCCTGTCGGGCGGTGCTGATGGTCTCTTTGTTCAAGGCAAGTATGCTTATGCGGTTGGAGGAGCTAATTTCTTTGTAATTGATGTGTCAAATCCCTCGGCCCCTACTCTTGTCGCTACTTTGACAGATGCTGCCCGCATGACTCATGTCTATGGCATTTATGTTGCCGGAAGTTATGCGTACGTGGCAACAGGATATGGCGGTTCCCAAGGTGTCGGTGATGACCGCCTGACTGTAATTGATATCTCAAACCCTAAGTCGCCAAGTATTGTTGGTTCTCTTCAGGATCACACTAACCTATATTATGCTTTACATGTCTATGTCTCTGGGAACTATGCCTATGTCAGCGCTCCTTATAATAACCAACTAACCATAGTGGATATCTCGAACCCAGCCGATCCCTTATATGCCGGTTCCGTGCAAGACAACACTACTTTATACAGGGCTGACGGAACTTGGGTTCAGGGACGTTATGCCTATGTGATCTCTCATAATTTCAATGGTCCCGGGGTTGACTACTTAAATGCTATAGATGTTTCTAATCCTAAAAAACCCTTTATTGTCAGTTCACTTAGTTCAACTAATTTCCGAGGTGGCGATCAGATGTATGTGTCCGGTAAATACGCCTATGTTCCTGGCAATGCAAACAATGAGCCGACCTCTGGCCACACCATGAGTGTAGTAGATATTTCTAATCCATCATCAATGAGCATAGTTGGCTCTTATACTAGTAGTACATATGTCGGCTCAAGCTGTTATGTTTTTGGCGCAGGTAAATATGTCTACTTGACTTCAGCGGATAACAATCGGTTGACCGTTGTTGATGTCTCAAATCCTACCTCGCCTCAAATGGTAGGTTCTGTGCAAGACAACTCATATCTTGCCGGAGCCGTATTTGTTCAGGTAGCTGGAAAATATGCGTATGTTACCACAAATGGCTATTTGGACATCATTGATATTACCGGAATGGATGCGCCTTCAGCAAATATTGGCGCTTTATCGGTGGGTTATGCGCGAGTAACGGAAAATATAGAAATTGCCAATGATGCTTACGTAAGAAGCGGACTGAGTGTTGGAGATGGCGGCATTTCAAGTAATGGCAAGGTAAGTACGCCTAGCATTACAGTGGCGGCAAATACACCTATCTTGGCAGGGTCAACATCAGGTGCCAGCGCTTTAAGCCCGAAAGCTATTTTTGTGCGCGATAGATATGCATACGTTGTCAACAGCGCTTATAACTACTTTCTTGTTTATGATGTCTCAAACCCGGAATCTACGAGTTTTCCTGATGCCGGAGGCAGCGGGGCATTGCAGATTGGCTCTGGTCTTCAGTCTGTTTATGTCCAGGGCAGATATGCTTATGTTATAGATAAAACAGGCTCCAAACTTTATGTTGTTGATGTCTCAAACCCCGCCTCTCCTACTTTGGTCAATGGTTCAGGGAATTCCACCGGGGGTAGCCCCATGTCTGTTTATGTTCAGGGACGCTACGCCTTTGTGACAAACAGCGCTGGTGCAATGCAGGCGTTTGATATTTCAAATCCTGCCTCTCCTTCTCTGAGCGGGTTTGTCTACACAGGCGGAGGCACTGATGTCGTTTCTTCAATTTATGTTCAGGGACGATATGCTTATGTTACCGATCAAACGGGTTCCAAGCTTTATGTCGTTGATGTCTCCAATCCCGCTTCAATGACGGTAGTGAATGGTACAGGTACGGCAACAGGCGGTGGTCCAGATGCAGTTTATGTGCAAAGTAAATACGTTTTTGTGACAAACGGTTATGGTGCAATGCAGGCGTTTGATATTTCAAATCCTGCCTCTCCTTCTCTGAGCGGGTTTGTCTACACAGGCGGAGGCACTGATGTCGTTTCTTCAATTTATGTCCAGGGACGATATGCTTATGTTACCGATCAAACGGGTTCCAAGCTTTATGTCGTTGATGTCTCCAATCCCGCTTCAATGACGGTAGTGAATGGTACAGGTACGGCAACAGGAACAAGTCCGACAGCTATTTTTGTCCAGGGACAGTATGCGTATATAACGGATAACACCGAAATTCTTCAGAGTTTTAACTTGGGAGGAGGCTACATCCAACAAGTCGAGATTGGAGGGATCCAAGTAGGCACAGCAGACATTAGAAATAACATAATTGTCAATAATGACGCTAGTATTGCGGGCGGCTTAAGTGTGACTAGGGGTGAAAAAATTTCCGGTTCATCGAGTATCACAAATACAGACGGTGACGCCGGTCTTCGCATAATCCAGGGCGGAGCCAACTATGCAGCTGATCTCTTGGAAAATAAAACAGCTCAGACGGTATCAAACGGGGTTATAAATGTCTCGAATACGGGCGCAACCTTTAATACAACTTCGGGTGCATTATCCAGTTATGGCGGATATTTTAGTTCAGTTTCGACTCGTTCAGCCGGAACAAACAACCTGACAAATGTTGGCATTTATGCCACAGCTTCCGGCGCACAAGTCAACCATGCTGCAGAGTTTAATACGCCAGTTACAGATGATTCAACAGCATCTGTAATTATTACTCCAACAGCGGCGGGAAACAAAGGATTGGTTGTGCAGGGATATACTTCACAAACTGCTGATCTATTGCAAGGACAAGATTCTCTAGGAAACGTTCTGTTCTCGGTTGACTCTTCGGGTAATCTGACTGCCAAGAGCGCAACCTTCACCGGCACATTGACTATGAACGGTCATATTATTACCGGAAACTCAAGCGGTTCGACGACGATTGTCGCCGGAGCCAATGCGGGAACAGGGGCTACAGCTTCTATTTCGGGAAACGATACCTCGGGGACGATCACAGTAAATACTGGCACAAGCCCGTCTGCCGGTACACTGGCAACGATCACATTTATTTCTGCTTATGGAGCTGCTCCGAATGTTGTGCTTACACCAAAAGGCAATGCCGCAGCCACACTTCAATACAATTATGGGTCTAGCACAACGTCTTTCACTTTGAATAGCGGTACGGCGCCCGCTGCCTCGACAACCTACACTTACAGCTACATGGTCATGCAATAGCCAATTTGCTCTTGGATACCAAAGTATGCGGCAGAGCTAAATTTTAAATTGGCAGAAAGTAGGGTATAATTGGTGAGTTATGCAGAAGAAAATATCAAAAGAAGAGGTTGAATATTTGGCGAAGTTGGCGAGAGTTGGGCTGACTGAGGACGAAATCGGCAAATACCAGAAAGATTTGGCGGATATTTTGGGTTATGTTGAGAAGCTGAACGAAGTGGATACGGATAACGTTGAGCCGATGGCGGCGGGAATAGAGAAAAGGAATGAAATGCGTGAAGATAAAATAGAGAAGATTGAAGGTACTCCGGCAGAGTTAATATCAGAAGCGCCAAAGCATGAAGACGGGTTTATAAAGGTAAAATCAATCTTTGATTGATTTTATCCTGAGGAGAAACGACGAAGGATCTTGAGATTCTTCGCTTCGCTCAAAATAACAAGAGAGAAGGGGAATAACAAAATGAAGGACTAGATTCCCGGCGGAGTTTATGCTGAACTAGATTCAGTGCGGGAATGACAGATGGGAATTGCTTGTTGGGAGGTCGGACCTGGCGAGTAGTAGAAGGTCCGACCTCTTCAGGGAAATGAATAAAACATGGAATTGACAAACAGAACAATTAAAGAATTGCAAAAAGAGGATAAGGCTGAGGTTTTGTCTGCTTGTCTAAACCGAATTAGAGAAGTTGAGCCGAAGCTTCATGCTTTTGTGACCCACGCACCGCTTCAGAGTGCGGGGCAGGCGCATGACAAAAACCCCAATACCCAATACGCAATACACAATACTGCCAAAGGCCAAAGTCCTTTGGCCGGTATTCCCGTAGGGATTAAGGATGTGATTTGCACTCGGAATATGCGAACGACGGCGAGCGCCAAAATGCTTGACAGTTTTATTCCGCCATATGATGCGACAGTAGTTAAAAAATTAAAGGAAGCCGGTGCGATAGTGGTTGGCAAAAACAACTGCGACGCGTGGGCTCATGGATCCTCAACTGAGAACTCTGATTATGGTGTGACACCAAATCCTTGGGACTTGGCCCGGGTTTCAGGCGGATCATCAGGCGGTTCGGCAGCGGCCGTGGCAGCGGGAGAGATTCCTTACTCCATTGGTACGGACACGGGCGGGTCTATCCGCCAGCCGGCGGCATTCTGCGGGGTGGTTGGTTTAAAGCCGACATACGGTCGAGTTTCGAGGTACGGACTAATCGCTATGGGGTCATCGCTGGATTGCCCCGGACCAATTACAAAAACGGTGGAAGATGCGGTGATGGTGATGAATGTGATTGCGGGTCCGGATGAGCGGGATGCTACTACGTTGAAAAATTTATACGTTTCACACACTCCAGGTGAGAAAATACCCCCACACCTGGAGAGTGAAGAAATGAAACGAATAAATTTTGAATTCACAAAGGATTTAAATAAAGATATTAAAGGCCTTAAGATAGGTGTGCCAAAGGAATACTTTGGTTTAGGATTATTTGATGAAGTCGGAGAAGTATTTAAGCAATCTTTGTTAACCTTCGAAAAAATGGGCGCAGAAGTTATTGAAATCAGCCTGCCTCATACAGAGTACGCGCTGGCGGCTTATTACGTCATAATGACAGCTGAAACATCCTCAAACTTGGGGCGATATGATGGGGTGAAATACGGCTTTTCAGCTAAAGACTCCAAGGATTTGATTGATTCTTACTTCAAAACACGCGATGAGGGCTTTGGCGATGAAGCAAAGAGGAGAATTATGCTTGGGACCTATGTATTATCAAGCGGCTATTACGACGCTTACTATCTGAAGGCGGCAAAGGTGCGCAGGTTGGTTTACGAAGACTTTTTGAAAGCCTATGAAAAAGTTGATGTCATTTTAACTCCGACTGCACCGACCCCGGCATTTAAAATCGGCGAAAAAGCCGATCCGGTTTCCATGTATTTGGCCGATGTCTTTACGGTTCCGGTAAGTCTGGCAGGTCTTCCAGCGATATCTATCCCGGCCGGCTTTTCACCTGACAAATTGCCGATAGGCGTCCAAATCATCGGACCGCATTTTGAAGAAGCGAAGATATTGAATGTGGCTCATAAATTTGAAAAAGAGACAGCAGGGGAGGAGTGGAGAAAGTTTAAACCGGTAATATAGAATTGTCATCCTGAACTTGATTCAGGATCCAGTCTTATTTATATAGATTCCCGCCTTCGCGGGAATGACACATAGAAAGGAAATGAAGATAGGGGAAAATGGGAAAGAATCAGAAATTAAAACTAGAAAGAAAGATCGAAAGGGTTAAGGAGGAGAAGCGAAAGAAGGAAAACCGGAAAAAATTATTGAAGATTTTTTCTGTGGGATTTGTAGTGATTATGTTGGGGCTTGTTGGGGTTTATAGTTACGCCAAATTTACGCCGAAGAAGCAGGCGGCTAGCCAAACGACTAGCAAATTGAGCGCGATAAAAAAGGAGCCAAAAGTGAAACATTATGACAAATATCCGGAGATGGTTATAGATCCGAGCAAAAAGTATGCAGCGGTCATGAAAACGAGTGACGGCAACATAACCATCGAGTTAGACGCCAAAGACACGCCGAAGACAGTAAACAATTTCGTATTTCTGGCCAAAAGCGGATTTTACGACGGTCTGACTTTTCATAGAATTATAAAAGATTTTATGATACAGGGAGGCGATCCGAAGGGCGACGGCACCGGTGATGCCGGCTACAAGTTTGCCGACGAACCCATTACGAAAGATTATCTTCCCGGAACAATCGCTATGGCAAACTCAGGCAAAGACACCAACGGCTCGCAATTCTTTATCATGACGGCTGACTACTCAGGGGGAAAACTGCCGAAAAACTATGTTATATTTGGAAATGTGACAAGCGGTATGGACACAGTTCAGAAAATAGCCGCCACGCCGGTAGAGAAAAGCGCGGGAGGAGAAGATTCAAAACCGAAGGAGAAGGTTACAATTAATTCAATTGAGATAAATGAGCAATAGTTTCAAATTTGTCATTCCGCCTGCCTGCCGGCAGGCAGGGACTATTCCTTAAAAATTATAATTAGTTGCCTGTCCGCCTTTGGAGGGATCCGGAATCCAGCCAGTCTTTAATGATTTCTTCTACTTTTTTAGAAAAAGTAGAAGAAAAATCGCGGCTTAGGCGGTATTTCAAAGTGTCGTCTGGTTCGTTCTCTCATCTTTAAAAAAATTAACTCGCAAGCTCAGACAAAATTATTTTTAAAGGTTCGTTCACTCCCAGGCTCGCTTTTCGATCCGATAGCCGCATGGCGTTTCTAGTTTGATTTTTTGGGATTTGGCCATTAGAATTTGTTTAGATTTTAGAAATTAGAATTTAGGATTTAATAACATGAATGCAACATTTTTATACTTAATACTTTTTGCCGGAGTTTTTGCGGCTATCTTTGTTGTGCTTCTTAAAAAGGGCTGGATATTTGAAGGACTCGTTAATCAGAAAGGACCGCTTGACCGGAGGATGATCTGGCAAAAATGGCAAGAGGCCGAAAATCTTGCCAAGCAAAAACAGCCCAGTGCTTATAAGGCGGCAATAGTTGAGGCTGATAAGCTGGTTGATTACGTTTTAAAATCTAAAATCGGCGTTAACGGAACCATGGCCGACCGCCTTAAAAAATCAAGAAGCTGCTTCGTAAACTATAGCGACTATGACAACCTTTGGAAAGCTCATAAGGTTAGAAATCGCATAGCCCATGAAGCCGGATATGAGCTCCTGTATCCGGAAGTAAAAAGGGCCATGGAATATTATGAGAAAGCACTGAAAGAACTAAGGGCTATCTAAAAACCCGCTATTTCGGCGGGTTTTTAGGTTAATTCTCGTA
>JAJYJC010000024.1 GCA_021796415.1 bacterium | reverse complement strand
TAATCTCCCTGTCTCCATCATGGGCTGATGAGTTTTTTAAGGGTTTGGAAAGTTTGTATGGAGATCATGTAATCTATCTTCCGAGCGATAATCCGTCCGTAAAGGCCACTCTCAAAATCCTTCAAGACGAAGAGTAAATATTGTCTCATTTTAAACATCGTGGTTGCTTTTACAAGGACTGTCCTTGTTGAAATTGTACACATTATAAAATAAATAAGGTCAGACCTTTAAAAGGTCTGACCTTCCGCCTTCTTGACAAACGGTACATTGTTTTGTATGGGTATTTGTGGTTTTTTGTTTGTATGAGTGATGTTTATTTTAAAGATCGAGAGGAAGCCGGGCGGAGATTGGCGGAGAAGCTGATGAAGTTTAAAGATGCCAGCCCGGTTGTTTTGGCTTTGCCGAGAGGGGGAGTGGTTTTGGGCGCAGAGGTTGCCAGGGCGCTAAATTGTCCATTGGATCTGGTGATTCCCAGAAAAATCGGCCATCCGGGCAATCCGGAGTATGCTATTGCCACTGTGACAGAAAAGGGGGCAATTGTAGTGAATAAGAGCGAGGTTGGCGCTGTTGATTCGACTTGGTTTGAGCGGGAAAAATCGGCCCAGATAGCCGAGGCCAAAAGGAGGCGGGAAAAATATTTGGCCGGCCGAAAGCAAGTTGATTTAGCCGGAAAAACAGCCATTTTAGTCGATGATGGTATCGCCACAGGCTTAACCATGCGGGCTGCAATTTCCGAGGTTAAGGCGAAAAATCCTGCTAAGATCATTATCGCCGTTCCGGTGGCGCCGGCTGATATTTACAAACAAATTAAGGATGGGGTCGATGATTTTGTTGCTATTGACGCGCCGGAGTATTACCTGGGCTCGGTGGGCGCTTATTACCGGGATTTCCCGCAGGTTAGCGATGAGGAAGTGGTCGGGATTTTACAGAATAACCAATAACCAATCAGCAATGTCCAGTTAATTCTAAATTTGAAAATTGCCTAATTGGGAATGTTTGCAAACAAGGACGCACCTTGCAAAAACGAAGAGCAAGGAACGTCCTTGTTTGCCAGGTTTGAAAATTGGGACTTGCCTGCCTGTCGGCGAGGCAGGGAAATTGAAAATTATTAAAGGATTTCTTGCCTTGGCTGGATTCCCGCCTGCGCGGGAATGACAAAGGCGGGTTGGAATGACAGCATCAGAGAATATTTTGTTAATTGTTTACTGTTAATTGTTTACTGCTATAATAAACTTATGCAGTATATCAGTTTTGTACCGACATTTTTTCTTTGGTGGTACGGGAGGGGACTGGCAGATCTCTTTAGTTTTGTTTTGGCCCTGTTTACCTATATAAAGAATATGTTTTCAGTCACGACGCTCATCCAAACGCTCTTTTCTCCATGGAAAAAGATGGCGGGTGCTCGCCGGCCGGGGATAGATGGCCTAAAAGACTGGCTTATAGATAATCTGATCTCCAGAGGAGTCGGCTTTGTGGTCAGGGTGTTTATGCTTTTGTTTTCTTTGCTGGCGATGATTTTGGCCGTTATCTTTAGCATTATTATCGCTGTTTTGTGGGTCGGTATGCCGGCTCTTGTTGTCGGTTCGTTTTTGTTTATTTTTCTGGGGTATTAAATGATTTCAAAGGAACAGATTAATTTTTCAAGAGATGGCAGGCGCATAAGAGCCGCAAGACTGCAATATGCATTGGGCCGCCCTTTAATCAAACTGGCGTTGAAGACAGTTTCCATTATCGGTTTTGTCTCAATACTGGGAATTTTTGCCATCTTGATTACCGGTTACTCGGTTAGCATTATAGTGCCTGCGATGCTTAAGGTTTTGTTTTTTGCCGGCACGATCGCTGCGCCAATCTACATCTTTATCAAAAATTATTTTTACGAAGTTGAAGCGGAGTCAAGCCTGGGAGGGGCGCAAGATAAGTTTGATATTTTTAAGATTTCAGACTTTGAAGTGGTCAGGCTGCTTTCTAAGGTAAATGCCGACACTCCCGACATCCATGGCCTTTTCGGCAAGCTTCTAGGCGCAAAAAGGGTAGGATTTATTCTCACAGAAGCAGGTATAAATGAACCATTTTTGCAAAAAATTGCAAGCGGTATAGAAGGACAAAACCCAAAAGAAACATTATTTTCGAGCTTGGTTTTGGCGATAGAAAACGCTTTGGCCGAAAAAGAGCAATTTATCACTTCGGCGGACCTTTTCTATGGCATTTTAAAAACCAATCCCAATCTTGAAAGCGCTCTTTTGAGCCTTGAGATGGACGAGACAGATCTGTCAAACATTGTCTTTTGGGCCAATAATCTCTTTGCCAAAATTCTTTACCCGAAAAGGATGGTTGAAAAAATGAAAATGAACCAAGCCGGTTTGGCGGAAACTTGGACTTCAGGCTACACGGTATTTTTGGACAGGTTTTCCTTTGACATCACAAACCCGAGGTATTTTGGCGGTTTTTCGGTTGAGGGCCGGGAAAACATTTTGAGCCAAATGGAAAATATTCTTTCAAAAGATTCCAAAAACAATCTCATTTTGACCGGAGAAACAGGGACGGGAAAAACCATCCTGGTTTATGGCTTTGCGGAAAAAATTTACTGGGGCAATTCTCTGCCAAGCTTGGCACACAAAAGAGTGGTTTGCCTGGATTCGGAGTCTTTGGTAGCGAGCACAAGCGACCCCGGTGAAATAGCTGAAAGGCTGATGGGAGTTTTAAATGAAGCGGCAAAGGCCGGCAATGTCATTTTATTTATAGACAACATTCACACCCTTCTTGCGGGCGGGGACAAAGTCGGGTCTATCGATGCCTCGGAGATTTTGGCGCCTTATCTTGAAGCCTCGCCATTAACGATTATCGGCGTCACCACGACGGCAAGCTATGAGACATTTATCGCCCCAAGGCAGCATATAGCGGGAGCCTTTGAAAAGATAGAGGTTCCGCCGACTGACTTGAATCAGACAATTCGAATTCTGGAGGATTTAAGCCTTTATTATTCCGGAAAGTTCGGTGTTCGCATTACTTATGATGCTTTGAAAGAAATATACAGGCTTGCCGATAGATTTGTGGCTAACAAAGATTTTCCGGCGCGAGCCGTCGATGTGCTTTCAAATGTCATTTCCGCTGCAAAAAATACCGGAGAAAAGACCCTGGATAAAGGTGCGGTTGATAAGCTTTCAGAAGCGATACTAAACATTCCTGTCCAACAGGCGTCAGGGGAAGAAAAAGAAAAGCTGCTAAGACTGGAAGAACAACTGCACTCAAGGGTTATCGGACAGGAGGCGGCGGTCAGGGCAGTTTCTGATGCACTAAGAAGAGCCAGAACTCAAGTGGCTGACAACAAGCGTCCGATCGGCAGCTTTCTGTTCCTTGGCCCGACCGGGGTCGGTAAAACAGAACTCTCAAAAGCCCTGGCGTGGGCGTACTTTGGCAGTCCGGACAATATGATCAGGATGGACATGAGCGAATTCCAGCAAGTTGGCGCAATTGAGAGGTTTGTCGGCAAGAAAATTCCCGGAAGCGAGACTCTTGAGGGCGGCGATTTGGTGAAGAGGGTCAGGGAAAAGCCATTCTCGGTAGTATTGCTGGACGAGATTGAAAAAGCGCACCCGGACATTTTAAATCTGTTTCTCCAGGTTTTGGATGAAGGTTACTTAACGGATGGCATGGGAGCCAAAGTAAACTTTTCAAACTCTATTATCATCGCCACCTCAAATGCAGGCGCGAATTTAATTAGAGAAGGCGTGGCCAAAGGTGAGGATATAGAAACATTAAAAACCAATTTGCTAAACCAATTGCAGAGTGAAGGAATATATCGTCCGGAATTCTTAAATCGTTTTGACGGGACGATTATTTTCAAGCCGCTTACCAAAGAAGAGCTTTTGAAGATCGCCGGGCTGATGTTTGCAAAAACCACACAAGACATGAAGGATAAGGGCTATATTTTAGAGATAGAGCAGCCGGCGCTAGAGAAATTGGTAGAATGGGGTTATCAGCCTGAGTTTGGCGCCCGCCCGATGAGGAGGGTATTTCAAGATAAGCTGGAAAGTATGCTGGCGAAGAAAATTCTGGAGGAAAGCATCAAGAAAGGCCAGCCGTTTATTGTTAAGTTAAGTGATTTGGAAGAAACAGGGCAAGCGGTTGGAAATGCTTAAAGAAAAGAGTAAAATAAGAATGACTAATTACCAATATCTAATAACCAATCAATTCTAAAATTTAAAAATTAATTAATTGAAAATTGACTGGAAATTGGGACTTGAAAATTAGAAATTAAGGTTAAGGGATTCCTCGGCTTGTCGCTACCGCGAAGTCGCCCCGCCTGCCGGACGGGCAGGTCGGAATTACAAACATAGGAGGGAAAATGAGTAAGAATATACTTTGGTTCAAGGAAGTTGGCAAAGACGATGGCGCAAAGGTTGGCGGAAAAGGCGCAAACCTCGGAGAAATGTTTAGCGCCGGGCTGCCGGTGCCGAACGGTTTTATTGTCACGGCGCAGGCTTACTTTGATTTTTTAGAGCGCACCGGTCTAAAAGCTAAGATAGCAGAGGCGCTAAAGGGGCTAAATGTAGAAGACTCAAAGGATTTGCAGGAAAGAGCCGCGAAGGTTCAGAAGCTAATCAAAAAGGCTGATTTTCCTCAAGATCTGGCAAATGAAATAACCGAAAATTATCATAAGCTTTCTGAAGAAGGCCAAAAGGAAAAGGGAACGGATTCCGGTCAAGCCGGAATGACGGAAGATTCCCCCAATACCCAATACCCAATACCCAATACAGCGCCTGATACTGCTCGCAAGGGCGTCTATGTGGCCGTGCGTTCAAGCGCCACCGCTGAAGATTTGGCCGACGCGTCTTTTGCCGGCCAGCAGGCGACATACCTAAATGTTCTTGGCGATATACCCGTCCTTCATGCAGTGCTCAAGTGCTGGGCGTCACTTTTTGAGGCTCGCGCCATTTATTATCGTGAAGACAAGGGATTTGATCAGTTGGAAGTTGGTATTGCAGTGCCGGTTCAGAAAATGGTCAACTCGGAAAAAGCCGGCGTAATGTTTACGATCGACCCGACCAATAACGACATGGAGCATATTTCCATCGAGGCAGCTTATGGTCTTGGCGAAGTGGTTGTTCTTGGCGCTGTCACGCCGGATAGGTATTTAATTGATAAAAAAACCAAGCAAATAACTGACAAGGAAATCCATAAGCAAACATGGATGCTGACCCGCGAAGGAGGAAATGCCGACACGGATAACACGGAAGATATTTCAAAAAATGGCGTTCCTGTGGCAAAAGAACTGCAGGAAAAGCAGAAGTTAACTGATGGCGAGATCTCACAGCTTACCGATCTGGCTTTGAAAATTGAGAAACATTATGGCAAACCGCAGGACACAGAGTGGGCGGTAGAAGGCAGAAAAGTTTATATGACTCAGTCACGGCCAATTACCACCCTTGGAGATGCGGCTAATGATTCGAAGAGTGATTCTGATAATGGGCAGGATATTGCTAGCGCCAAGGTGATCTTAAAAGGTTCAGCTGCATCCGTTGGCATAACCGGAGGACCGGTCAAGATTATTCATTCGCCAAGTGAAATAGACAAAATTCTAGAAGGTGATGTTTTGGTTACCGAGATGACAACACCGGACTTTGTGCCGGCCATGAAAAGAGCTTCGGCTATTGTGACTGATGAAGGCGGCAGGACTTGCCATGCGGCGATAGTCTCCCGTGAGCTTGGCATACCTTGTGTAGTCGGTACGGAGACAGCCACAAAAACCCTTCAAAATTATCCCGAGGTGTCAGTTGACGGCAAAAGCGGGATAGTCTATGAAGGTATTATTAAGACACAAAAACCAGCGAATGAGGCCACAGATTCATCTCAGGTATCAGGGGGTAATGCGCCGCTTGTCACCGCTACCAAAATTTATGTCAATCTTGGCGAACCGGAGCTGGCGGAAAAAGTAGCGGCTCGCGATGTCGATGGCGTCGGGCTGCTTCGCGCAGAATTCATCATTATGGAGTCAATCGGCGAGCATCCCAAGAAAATGATTAAGGAGGGACGCCAGGAAGAATACATTACCAAATTGGCCGAAGGGCTGGAAACATTTGCCCGGGCATTTGATCCAAGACCTGTCGTTTATAGGGCTACTGATTTTAAGACTAACGAATATCGAGGGTTAAAGGGCGGAGAAGAGTTCGAACCGGAGGAAGACAATCCGATGATCGGCTACCGCGGCTGCTTCCGTTATTTGAAAGATCCGGAGGAATTCTCATTGGAACTTGAGGCAATAAAACGCGTACGCCAAAACTTCAAAAACCTGCATCTGATGATTCCTTTTGTTCGCAGGACCGACGAATTTGCCAAAGTAAAGGAAATGGTCGAGAAAGCGGGCTTAAATAAAGAAAATGACCCCGACTTTAAGCTCTGGATAATGGTGGAGGTGCCATCGGCTGTCATTGACATAGAAAAGTTCTGCCAGATGGGTATCGACGGCGTGTCAATCGGCTCAAATGACCTCACACAGTTGACTTTGGGATTAGATCGGGATTCAAATCTTGTAGCCGAAGAGTTTGATGAGAGAAACGATGCCGTCCAATGGATGATTAAGAGGACGGTTGAAACATGCAAGAAATACGGCGTGACTTGCTCCATCTGCGGGCAAGCGCCAAGTGTTTACCCTGAGGTAGCCCAGAAAATGGTTGAATACGGCACGACATCCATTTCCGTAAATCCGGATATGATAGAGCAGACACGAAAGCTTGTTGCCGGTGTTGAAGAGAAGATTTTAATGAATGAAATGGCAAATGTGCAAGCGAAGTTAAATGAGCTGGAGCAAAAGATAGAGGAAAATGGCTAATATCCAATTCCCAATAACTAATCAAGCCCCAATTAAAAATTTCAAATTAAAGTTTGGTCATTGATTGGAAATTGTGGACTGAAAATTGGAAATTGAACCGCTGCTGGATTAAAGTTGAAACTTATAGAAAGCAAAAATTATTAACGAAAATTAATCTGACTAAAGGGAAACCATGAAGTGTCCAAAGTGCGGACAAGAGGCAGTTAATATAAACAACAGGCATATCTGTACTGCTTGCGGTATTGTCGTGGATAATTTTGGCGCTCCCAAAGAACAGATCCTGGGCCAATTACGCTCCAAAGTAGCTCCGCCTAAAGCGCCCATCGAGCAATATATCTCTCCCATGCAAAAGGCAAGGGAATTATCGGCGCGGCAAAGAGAGGAGGAGCTTGACCGCATGGCTTCCGGCACGGTGGCTTTGGCCGAAGGACAGCACGAGAAGTTAAGCAAAGCTTTCCCGAGCGCGGTGCCAGAACGGAAGTTACCGGATTTTCCGATTAATATAGCTCCTGACTTGCAAACAAACCATCACTTAAAAACAACGGCGAAAGAAGAACCTGTTGTGCAAGAAATTCCCAAGCAGGAGGTTCCAGAGCAGGAGGCTCCAAAAGCGCCAACGGTTTTTCCAACCCATAGCGTTGTGGAGGCCGGAGGCCAGCATGAGGAGATTCAGCTGGATGTACCCGAAGCAAAAGAGGTAAATATTGAACCAATTCATCCCGATGTGGTTTCTGAAAATATTGTTACGCCGAATGTGCCGGTGCCAGAGAAACAGCCCGAAGCAAGCGCGCCTGCTCCTCCCGCGCCTGCTATTACTGCAAATGCAGGCAACATCTATGCCGGCCAAATAAATTCAAAGAGCATCTACCCTTCCCACCAAGTAAATCCGATACTTTTAAAGATCCTGATTTTTTCTCTGCTGGCGCTTCTTATCTTCGCAGTGGTATATTTAATATATTCCAGCACTAACGGCTTTAGCGGAGCCGGCAATATAAGCCAGTTCTTAGGAGAAAATTTATTTAAATGAAAATAAAGAGTATAAAAGCCAAAGAAATACTTGATTCGCGCGGAACTCCTACCGTTTCTGTCGATATTAAACTTGAAAACGGCGTATCTGCAAATGCTTCCGTACCAAGCGGCGCCTCAACAGGCGTCCATGAGGCTCATGAGCTTCGCGACGGCGATAAAAAGCGATTTGATGGCAAGGGGGTTTTGCATGCCTGCAGAAATATAGAGGAAATAATTGCCCCAAAAATTGTCGGCAAGGAGGTGGAGGATCAGAAGAAGCTGGATGAGGTAATGATAGAAGCCGACGGCACGAAGAATAAGGCAAAACTGGGAGCCAATGCTATTCTTGCGGTCTCAATCTGCGCTATCAGGGCCAATGCAAAAAATAAGCAAAAAGAGCTCTTCCAAATTATCGGTGATCTGTACGGCTTTGATGGATTTAGCATGCCAAGGCCTTTGTCGGTTATTCTAGAAGGAGGCAAACACTCGGATTCAAACTGTGACATTCAGGAATATATGGTGCAGATTGAGGAAGACAAAATAGAAGAAAACTTGCGCAAGATAGAACTGGTGTACCATTCGCTTGAGCAGGTGCTTGAAAGCCAAGGGAAAAACACAAATATCGGATTTGAAGGAGCATTTGGACCCAATCTCAACTCTAATCGAGAGGGTCTTGATCTCATCATGCAGGCCATCGAAAATTCAGGGTTAAAAGCCGGCCGGGATGTAAAAATAGCGCTGGATATTGCCTCCAGCGAATTCTACGGCAAGGAAATGGGCCAGTATCTTTTGAAATCTGAAAACATTGCTCTTCGCCCCAGCCAAATGGTTGCATATAATGAAGAGCTGGCTACAAACTACCCCATTTTGTCCATCGAGGATGGCATGCAAGAAGACGATTGGGAAGGTTGGCAGGCATTAAATGAGCGCTTGGGCGACAAAATCATGCTAGTTGGCGATGATCTTTTTGTGACCAACACCGAACGTATCCGAAGCGGCATAGATCGCCATGCTGCAAACGCCGTTTTGATTAAGCCAAATCAAATAGGAACAGTAACAGAAACCATCGAAGCCATCAAAATGACAAAGTTCGCCGGCTGGGAACCAATCGTATCTCACAGAAGCGGAGAAACAAACGATACATTCATTGCTGATTTGGCCGTTGCAGTCGGGGCAAAGTATATAAAAGCCGGAGCGCCGGCCAGAGGCGAAAGGGTGGCAAAATACAATCGGCTATTTGAGATAGCCGACAAGCTCGAAATCCTAAATCCTAAATCCGAAACAAATTATAAATAATAAATTCAAAAAGTACCTCTTTCAGAATTAAGTTTAAATATTTGGATTTAGATATTGTTTAGAATTTCGTGCTTAGGATTTAGGATTTATTTATAAAGCTATTGTTAAAATAAAAGAATTTAGTATATCATTTAGAAAACTTAATAAGGAAAACTTAGTAGAGAGGAGGTGATATAAATGTTAGCATTACTTGCGCAAACAACAAATGATCTGGGCGGCACTGCTAATGATGTCACAAATAGCGCAGCAGCGGGCGGAATATTCGCAATGATCGGCTCATTCTTCTTGATCTTTCTTGTCATTTGTTTAGTGCTGCTTGCATTCAATATCTGGATGATCGTAGATTGCGCCACCAGGCCGGAAAGCGATTTCGCAGGCAATAACAAAAACATGTGGCTGATTCTCTTAATTGTTGGTTTGATCTTCAGTTTTGGCTGGATCGTTGGTATCATTTATTTCTTTGCCGTAAAACACAAAGCAGGCAAGGGCGGGAACACTCCGTCAAAGCCGACAGATACCGGGACTCAAACACCGGCACAGTAGATTGATAAAAAAGAATCCGTCAGAAGTCGGATTCTTTTTTAATTGGTAAATTGAAAATCTGAACCACTCTCACTTCTGTCATGCCGCCTGCCTGCCGGCAGGCAGGGACTATTCCTTTAAAAAATATAATCGGTTGATCCGGAATCCAGAGTTTTATTTATATAGATTCTGAATTAAATTCAGAATGACAAAGGAGGAAAACGCTATTCTCGGTTTAATGAACTTTTTTGTGTGGCTGAAACAGCCATTTTTTGTTAATGTATAGCCATAAAACATCATATTTTTAACTTTAAGGATAAAAATGACAAAAAAAATGTCCCAAATGTGGTTCGGAAAA
>JAJYJC010000023.1 GCA_021796415.1 bacterium | reverse complement strand
TTTCTCACATACTTCTTTTTGTGGCATTTAGGGCATTCAATATGCTTGCCTAAATTGCCCCTTATCTTCTTTCTTGCCTGACTTTCTGTCAGATCTGTTAACAGTTCTTTTTTCATGGAACAGATTTACCTCCTTTCCACCTCTATTTTACCTTATGTTTATCGGCAGATCTGTTCCAAATTGTTTATATAACTCAATAATCTCCAATTTACAGTTTTCAGTTTTCATTGTATCATTGATCATTGATTGGAAATTAGAAATTGAAAATTGCAAATTGAACAACATTCAAAGATCTCTTTTATCCATGCAGGAAAAATGATACTATAGACATGTAAGTAACCAAGGAGAAACACTATGGCAATGTTTGGAAAAGCAAAAGAGCAATATGAGTTTGTAAAAAAGGCTCGAGAAATACAGAAGAAGCTGCGAAGCGAAATCGTTGAAGCAGAAAAAGGCGATGTGAAAGTCAGAATGAATGGTGAAATGAAGATTCAGTCGGTTGAGATAACAGCTGAGCAGGTAAACGACATCGGCCAACTCGAGAAAGATATCAAGGAAGCTGTTGATAGCGCCACAGATCAAGCCCAAAAAATCGCCGCAAATATGATGAAGGAAATAACCGGCGGCATGGGCGGCGGAATGCCTTTTTAAAATATTCAGACTACGGACATGGAAACATTGATTAATGAAAAAGCCAAGAAAGAGGAAGAAGGACAGTTCTTGATGTACTCGTCAAGGCCTGTCCTTCAAAGCAACTAAACTGTAAACAAGGACACACCTTGCAAAATGCAAAAGCAAGGAATGTCCTTGTTTGGCTCGAGATTCAAAATGCTATGAGAATCATACCAAGTAACGTTCAAAACTTAATAGACGAGCTGGCAAAACTGCCCGGTATTGGACCCAAAACGGCCCAAAGGTTGACTTTTTATTTACTGAGGAGCTCACAAAAGAGTTTGGACGACCTGGGTTCGGCGGTATTGAGCCTTAAACAAGACGTGAAAACCTGTTCATCGTGTTCAAATATCAGCGAAACAGATCCTTGCTATATTTGCGACGACGAGAGACGAGATAAGCAAGTAGTCTGCGTGGTTGAGGAGCCCCTGGATGTAGTGGCGATTGAGCGCACCGGCAAGTTCAACGGCTTGTATCATGTCCTGGGCGGCGTAATCTCACCTATCGATGGTATCGGCCCCGAAGACCTTTTCATTCGAGAACTGGTAGAAAAATCAAAGAGCATGGATATTTCAGAGGTGATTTTGGCCACCAATCCAAGCATAGAGGGAGAGACAACAGCAATGTATATCCAAAAACTCATAGGTCCCCTGGGAATAAAAATCACTCGAATCGCGCGTGGCTTGCCTGTCGGCGGAGACCTTGAATACGCAGACGAAATGACTCTCTCAAGGGCAATAGAAGGCCGCCTGGATTACTAACATCGTGTTGTCATTCTGGCTTGACCAGAATCAAACCTTCCTTTTTATGCCTAAAGAAGCTAAAATATAAGCGCTTTATTTTTTATTTTTTCTAATGAAGGATTTATTTAGAATATTAAGGTTTGCTTGGCTGAGAAAGTGGCTTACGATCGGTGTTTTTTTGGTCGAAACGGCATTAGTTATACTTAATGCATTATTTCCCATTGTTATAAAAGAGATTTTCGACCTTTTGGAAAAACAAATTCGCAAAGGAGACTTCACTTTCAGTCTTAATGTCTATTTGTTGCCGCTTATTCTTTATCTTCTGATCGTGATTTTTTCTGTTCTTTTCCAGTTGTGGGAAGGTTATTTTGAGACAAAATGGTGGTACCAAACAAGAAATACGGTTATATGCAAGGTTTTTGGCCATCTTGAGACCTTGGACCTGTCATTTTTCGAACGGAGCTCTACCGGAAAAATTATTGAGAAACTTTCAAGCGGCATCGATACAATGCAAAACATCATGGAAAATATCATCGAAGTGCTCGTCCCGCAGATGATCTACATGATTTTCGCCATCATCGTCTTATTCACCATCAATATTGCTTTTGGGTTGATGATTGCAATTGGAGTGCCAATATTCACATTCATAAGCATTAAATTCACCAAGCCGCTAAATAAACTTCAAGACAGGGTGAGAGATTACGAAGAAAAGGCAGGTTCGGTCCGAGTTGAAACATTATCAAATATAAGAACCGTTAAATCCTTTGCCACAGAAAAGAGACATCAGGCTGAACTTTCAAATAGCTTAAAAAAATCCCTCAAAACTACGATGAGAAGAATGGGGATGTACGCACGCATGGATTCTGTAAGATTTTCAATCACAAACGGTACAAGGGTGTTTTCAATTTTTATTGGTGTGTATTGGGTGGCTACGGGAAAAATCACCTTCGGTACACTATTTTTGGTTTGGACCTATGTCAATGGCATTTACAATCCGCTCTGGAGGCTTTCTAGGATATATGACAACACCCAAAGAGATTTGAGGAGTACTCGTAGAATTTTTGAAATTTTAGATAAGCAGCCAGAAATCCAAGATAACCCCGAAGCTATCAAACTCGAGAATGTGAACGGCGAGCTGGAAATAAAAGAGCTTAAGTTCAGGTACAAGAATAGAAATGTGTTAAACGGCTTGAATCTAAAAATTAAAAAGGGAGAAACGGTCGCCATTGTCGGCAAAAGCGGTGTTGGGAAATCAACTCTGGTGAAACTGTTGCTAAGGTTTTATGACCCGCAGGAAGGCTCAATCACGATTGACGGCCATGACATTCGCGGTGTCACCCAAAAGTCGCTTCGCCAAAATATCGGTGTGGTCTTGCAAGACACAGCAATCTTTAATGATACGGCGTTCAATAATATAGCTTACGCAAACCCAAAGGCCAGCAAGGAAGATGTTATTCGCGCCGCAAAGATAGCCCATGCCCACGAGTTTGTTAATAAATTGCCCGAAGGCTATGAAACGATTGTAGGGGAACGGGGCGTGAAACTTTCAGGCGGCGAGCAGCAAAGAATTAATATTGCGAGAGCGGTTTTGAAAAACCCACCGATTTTAATTCTCGATGAAGCGACTTCACACTTAGACAGCGAGAGCGAGAAACTGATTCAGGACGCACTTTGGAAGCTGATTCGCGGCAGGACATCTATTATTATTGCGCACCGGTTATCAACAATCATGAAAGCTGATTTGATAGTCGTGCTTGATAAGGGTAAAATAAGTGAGATAGGTACGCACAAAGAACTAGTTTCCAAAAAAGGCGGCATTTATCACAAGCTGTTCGAGATACAGTCGGGAAGTTATCTAAAATAATGTTTTGCAGAGGACAGTCCTTTGCAGGAGGTCGTCATTCTGGCTTGCCCAGAATCCAGAATTAAAGAAATGAGCCTAAAACTATACAACACATTAACCCGCAAAAAAGAAGAATTTAAACCGATTCACGATAAGGAAGTCGGCATCTATACTTGCGGTCCCACGGTTTACGACCTTTCGCATATCGGACATGCCAGGACTTATATTAATTTTGACATCCTGGTCCGTTACTTAAGATACCTCGGCTACAAGGTAAACTATGTAGTCAATGTGACTGATGTTGACGACAAAATCATCGCACGGGCAAAAGAAAGAGGAATAGACGCAAAGAAATTTACGAACGAAATGACGGATGACTTCTTCCGGGATTTTGAAAGACTTGGAATAGAAAAACCAACCAAAATGCCAAAAGTAACTGAGAACATTCCGGCTATAATCCAGTTTGTAGAAAAACTAATCGAAAGGGGTTATGCGTATGAGGCCGGCGGAGATGTTTATTTTTCTGTCAGAAAATTCAAGGATTACGGAAAGCTCTCGGGCAATAATATTGAACAGCTGGAATCAGGCGCTAGAGTCGAACCAGGAGAAAAGAAGCAGGATCCGCTTGATTTTGCTCTTTGGAAGAAAGCAAAGGATGGCGAAACCATTCGATTTAATAGCCCTTGGGGAGAAGGCAGACCAGGTTGGCATATAGAATGCTCGGCATTATCTGAAGAATATGTCGGTGAAACTCTTGATATTCATGGTGGTGGAAATGACCTTGTCTTCCCTCATCACGAAGACGAAATTGCACAATCAGAAGCGGCGCACGATGGCAAAAAGTTCGCCAGGCTTTGGGTCCATACCGGGATGGTCACTGTTGATGGCAAAAAAATGAGCAAATCTCTCGGCAACTTTACAACAATACGGGATGTTTTAGAGAAATACGAACCGGCAGTTCTGAGACTAGCTGTCCTCAAGACACATTACAGGAAGCCAATTGACTTTAACGAAAGTATGCTGGACGAGGCAAAACGTAATTTAGATATTATTCATAATGCATTTTTTGCCCTCAAAGAGAGAGCTGATGGCGCTGTTGTTGATGATAATATTCGATCCGTTTTAAAAGGTGAGATTCAAAAAGAAATTGATCAGTTTTTTGAGGCCATGAATGATGACCTAAATACATCTCTTGCCATAACAAGCTTTCTAATCGCAATGCATTTTTTCATACCCTCACAGGTTTTTTATGGCATATGCCAGCAGGATGCAAAGCAATATTTGGATCAGGTATCCAAGATTGATGAGATCTTAGGTTTAAATATTAAATCAGCAAAACCTAGAGATACAAATATTCCAAACAAGATTAAGCTTTTAGTTCAGCAAAGAGAAGGAGCCAGAACCGAAAAAGCGTGGAAAATGGCTGACCAAATCAGAGAACAAATAGAAAAAGAAGGCTATACAGTTGAAGATACCGGTAAAGGGCCTGTAATAAAGAGAAAATGATCAAAAAAGCAGTTGTTATGGCGGCAGGCAAGGGCACTCGGATGCTGCCGATCACAAAAGACATTCCAAAACACATGATAGAGATAAACGGCAAGCCGTTTCTTTATTATCTTCTGACTGCCTTAAATGAGGCCGGTTTCGATGATATTGCTGTATTTGTGAGCTACAAAAAAGAACAAATCATAGACTATTTAAAGCAAAACCCGCAGTTAAATGCCTCGCCCATCGAGCAGGAGGAAATATTGGGCAGCGCGCAGACCATAAAACTGGCGCAGAATTTTGTCGAAAATGACAACTTCATCGCTGTCGGCGGTGACAACCTCTGGAGCGTGAGGGATTTAGCCGCGTTTAACATCGATGATAATTTAAATTACATTGCGGGATACGAGGTCGAGAATCCGGAAAAGTACGGGGTTTTGGTTACCAAGGATAATAAGCTAGTTAGAATTCATGAGAAACCGAAAGAATATGTCGGCAACCTCATAAGCACCGGGTTATATAAATTCACACCCGAGATTTTTAACGCGATTAAACAGATTAAGCTGAGCCCAAGGGGCGAGTATGAGATACCGGATGCCATATCCATTCTTGCAAATGAGGGGAAAGTAAATGTCATAAAACTGCAGGATTTTTGGCTGGATCTCGGATGCCCGGAAGATATCCCTAGAGTCTCAGATTTTTTAAGGGAAAAGTCAATTGTCTGACCCTTTTGTCATTCCGGACTATTCAACTAAAATTAGAATCAGTTGATCCGGAATCCAGAATTCATTATATAGATCCTGAATCCCCGCCTGCCGGACGGGCAGGAAGTTCAGGATGACAAGGAATAAAAATGCTAACCAATTCTAGATTTAACTGGGCTAAATTAAGTAACCCTTCCTACATCTTGGCGCCGATGGATGGCATTACTTCGTCTCCGTTTCGCAGAGTTTGCAAAAAACTTGGCGCGGATGTTGTGTTTTCTGAAATGATTGCAGCAGATGCGGTGTATTATAAATCAAAAAAAACACTCGGCATGATGAACTTTCACGAGGAAGAACGGCCCGTTATAATCCAGATCTTTGGCAATGATACGGAGAAAATGGCTGCGGCGGCAAAGTACATCGAGAAAGAGATCGAACCTGACGGCATCGATATAAATATGGGCTGTCCGGCAAAAAAAGTAGTTAGCGGCGGACGAGGTTCAGCGCTTTTAAAAGATCCCAAAAAGGCTTTGGAAATTGCCAAATCGGTCAGGGAGGCCACAAAGCTGCCGTTGTCGGTGAAGATCAGGACCGGTTGGGAAGAGTTCAACACTCAAAAATTAGTGGTCGGTCTTGAAAAAGCCGGCGTTGACGCCATTTCAGTTCATGGCAGGACCAAAACGCAAGGCTTTGCCGGAAAGGTTGACCTGAACGCTATTAAGGAAATTAAGGGGTTGGTAAAAATACCGGTTATTGGAAATGGCGGAATTATGAATGCAGAGGATGCAAAGGAAATGCTCGATAAAACCAACTGCGACGGGTTAATGATTGCCCGCGGAGCCCTCACAAACCCTTGGATATTTAAATCACTTAACACCCTGCGTCATTCTGGCTCAGTCCAGAATCTAGACTACAAACCGGATTATAAGGAAGTCACAGAAATCGCCCTTTGGCACCTGAATATGAGCGTGGAGGAATTTGGACCCAAAAAAGGCATTTTTGATATGCGAAAGCATTATGGCTGGTACTTCAAGGGGTTTGACGGCGCAAGCGAACTGCGCAAGAAGCTAGTTCGCGCCGAGGCTCTTAATGAAGTTGAAAAAATCCTCTATAAATAGTAAAATTGATCAGTCGATCGGGAGTAGCCAAGCGGTAAGGCAATGGGTTCTGGTCCCATGATCGGGGGTTCGAATCCCTCCTCCCGAACCAATTATTTTATATCCATTAACTATGGATGGAAAATAATTTTGGGTGGAGTTATGAGAAACCCGAAAGAGCTGCCAAAGTAGTCTTAATATATTCTTGCCAACAGTATTTCAAATATAACCTAGGTTGGTAAGTAGAAGCGAAAAGCAGCGAGCTGCGGTGAGAATCCCTCCTCCCGAACCAAGAGAAATTTTACCATGAAGATAATCCACAAAGAACAAACAAAAACCATACGAAACAGTGATGTTTGTGATGCGATCGAGTATCCATTGGACGACAAGGACATAAATGGCGCAGTGATTGAATTAAGAGGCAGATATCCCGAAAAGGGCATGGTTATAAATGAGGTGTGTAAGGAGCTTGCGTATATAATAAAAGGTTCCGGCAAATTAGTTATCAAAGACAAGGAGACCCAATTAAAAGAGGGTGACCTTGCATCGATTGAGCCTGGTGAGGCGTACTATTGGGATGGTAATATGACCATGTTTGTGCCTTGCGCGCCAGCTTGGTACCCCGAGCAGCACAAAGAGGTCGAATGATTATTGATTACGAAAATTTAGAACCATTACAAGAGGAGAAAACTGTTTTTGTGGCGGGCGTTTTTGATCTCCTGCATCCCGGCCACGTTTTCCTTTTTGAACAGATAAAAAACCAATTCCCTGATTATTTGCTTATCGTAGGGGTAATGTGTGACAAGAGAGTTAAGGCTTTAAAGGGCGAGGGCCGTCCTATAATGGACGAGGAGCAAAGAGTGAAAATGGCAGAATCTATCAAATATGTAGACTACGCCTTCATTTATCCATTTGATGATTTAACCAAACCAAACTGGTACGAGGTCCCGGAAAAATTAAAGCCTGAATACATTTTTGCGGAAGTTGGCAGCCCTATAGACGCAGAGAAGTTGAGAAAAATGGGCACGAAGCTTATTCATTTTAATAAAGAATTAGACATCTCAACCACAAAAATTATTGAGAGAATAAAGAAAGGGGCTTAATTGAAGTCAAAAAAGGAAAAGAAGGTTATACCTTTCAAAAGAGCGATTGCGATATTTGTAGTTTGGGCATTAATCATGGCTGATGCCGGGTATCTGCTTTATCATTTTGTCCTAAAACCATACATTGTTGAGAGGCCATACATTATAAAAGTAGAGAAACCTAAAGGCACAACGACCACCCAAAAACCTAAATAGATTCAAATTGCCATTCCCGCGAAGGCGGAAATCCAGTCAAAGCAAGGGATTCCTCGACTCGCCGTCCGGCAACCGCCGGATCGCTCGGAATGACAGTGGTGTGGAATGTTACTCTAAATAATCTTGCGTAAAGTCTGGTGATTTATTATTCTTATAACAAGAAGTTGGATTGTATCCAGAAGGGAGGTGATAAAAGATGAAGGAATTGGCAAAATACGCGGATTATCTTTTTATTCTTTCTTTTCTGGGCATCGTGCTTGCAGCATACGGCGCTTTCATAGGAAGCGACCTTTGGCTCGGTTCAACACAATGGTTGCTTGTCTCGATTGGCATGGTAGTTTACGCGCTCTACGTTAAGACAGGAAGAACCGTCAAATAACCAAAGAAATTATCAAAAGAAGCTCGCAAAAAAAACTCGGGCTTCTTTTAATTTCACGACTTTCACGCTTAATAATTATGGTCTAATGCTACTTTTTGTGTGGCTATTATGTGCACTTTTAACTGCTATAAAAGCATAAACGACACATTTTTTATCTTAAAAGTTAAAAATATAACCTTTTATGGCTTTAGAAGGGAATTAAATACCGATTTCAGCCACCCAAAATCAAGCATTAAGCCATAATTATTATGGTTAACACCTCATCATTCCCGCACCAATTTGTCATTCCCGCCTGCGCGGGAATGACAAGAGGGTGGGCGGGAATGACAGAAGATTAGTGCGAAAACAGAAGATTAGTGCGAAAGTCGTGAATTTCTATGCATAACGTATGATATAGATTCTTTAAGGGCTATCCACGAGGCTTGAATTATGTTTTCGTGCACGCCAACCGTTGCCCATGTTTCTTTATCATTTGAAGATTCGATAATGACTCTTACTTTTGCGCCGGTAGCAGCCTCGGGATTTATGATTTTTACGCGATAATCAGTTAAGTGAAATTTTGGTAAAGCGGGGTAAAGTTCATTAAGAATTTTCGAAAGAGCTTCATTCAAGGCATCAACCGGACCATTACCCGAACCGTTCCCCAAAACCTTTTTCCTATCCAGGGAGGCTTCAAGCTTTGCGCTCGACAACACCTTTTTCCCGTCGCTTCGGTCTTTAACAATCCATTTTTCATTGTCAAATATCTTGGTCTTATGATGTTTGTTGGAAGCTGATAAGGCCAGCAAATAAAATGACGCTTCCGCCCCGGCAAAGTCATAGCCGCCCGCCAGCTTCTCATTGTAAATCTTGTTTAATTCATGCAGTTCTTCCTTCTTTAATTGAAAGCCAAGCTCGTGCGCCTTTATTGCAAGGCTGGAAAGCCCCGATTGTTCTGAAACGCCAAAGCTCATGTTATTGCCAACTTCTTCAAGATCAGCATGGATATATGATGTTTTATCGCGCAAAATACCGGAAGTGTGCATACCCGCTTCGGTGTGTCCGGCAAGCGTCCCAACCCATGGATGATTGCTTCTGTGGTGAGCGTTTAAAAATTCCGCGGTCATGTGGGACAGATCGGTCAAATCTTTTAATTTCCCGGTTTTTAGGCAATCTGCCCGGTAATCGAAATGCAGGTTGGGTATAAGCGTGCAAAAATCGGCATTGCCGCATCTCTCGCCATATCCGTTTATAGTCCCGTGAATGTGCCGAACGCCGGCCTTAAATGCGGCTTCTGAGTTTGCTACGGCTCTTCCTCGATCGTTATGGCAATGCACTCCAAGCTTATCCTTGGAAATAACTTTTGTGGCCAAAGCGATACACTTTTCTATCCATTCCGGAGTGGAGGCGCCATTCGTATCGCACATAACCACCCAATCCGCGCCCGCTTTTTCCGCTGCTGAAATTGATTTTAGCGTATAACTTTCGTCTTCCTTTATGCCATCAAAGAAGTGTTCGGCATCAAAAATAACCTCAATGCCTTTTGATTTTAAATATTTAATGCTATCCGAAATCATTTTGAGGTTGGTTTCTTCGTCTGTTTGCAGAGAGTTTTTCACATCCCGTTTGCGCACCTTGCCAACCAAAGTCGCCGTTTTTACACCGGATGCGAGAATCGCATTTAGATCCGTGGCTGTTTCGGCAGTTTCCTTCTTGCCGCGCGTTCTGCCAAATGCCGAAACCTTAATGTTTTTAAGATCAAGATTTGTGAGAGTTTTAATTCTGTCCATCTGGTCTTTGCCGGCGCTGGCAAAGCCGGCCTCAATCCAGGAAAATCCCATATCATCCAATTTCTGGGCAAAGCGGGTAGCATCGGGAATAGTTATATCCCGGCCATTTTCCTGCAGTCCGTCCCGCAGAGTCGTGTCATATGCAAACCATTTATCCATGATATTTTTAATTAAAAACAAGAACTATTTTAGCAAAAATCAGCCTTAAAATAAAGGATTAAGCCACAAAATCCTTGACCTTGGCTGAATTTTGGAGTAAAATTCCTCTGGCCGACTTCCCTGAATAACAAACACTTAGGCATGCTCGATTGGGCAACCGTTCCATTGTGGCCCTGTAAAAAGTACTTGCGAATGCCTAGGTGGGGGAAGCCGGCCCGCCAATTTGCACCTTAGTTTCCCGGCTGTTTAGCCGGGCGCGGCAGTGCCTTCTTGTTTTGAAAATCCACTGAAGCTGGCACTTCAGACTTTCCTAAACAAAACACTGCCTCGAAAATCCCCAAGAAGTCCTACGCTCGAGAGAAAAAAACCCGAGCCGGCCCTAGCCCAGACTTCTTGTAAGCCCGTTCCGCCTCCCCAAATCTAATACAACCAAAGCGGACGGGCATCTGAAAACAATCGGAGGCCAAGTCTCCGAAAAAGCTTCCCGTAACGGGTTTACCCTCCCATCCGGGAAGACCTGGGGACGACCCGGCAATTTCAGCATCGCGCTGATTGCCGGGTCTCCCCGGAAACATTAAACAGACTGCTCTGTTTTATATTTTACCCACAAATGTAAAGGTCTCGAGCATCTTGGACACATTCATCTAAAATGAAAGGATGAAAGTGAGCAAGAAGAATATGACAAACAAACAACTCGAGGTCTATGGAGCCAGAATTAGGTATGCCTGGTTCCGG
>JAJYJC010000007.1 GCA_021796415.1 bacterium | reverse complement strand
TTGAGTCAGGCTTGTCCATCTCCTCATGGAATCATGTGCGCACTAGAGCGCGAATAGATGTATGGAGAAAAACCCCATTACGGTGTAATATTAACATAACAGTAGTATATTTTCATAGATGTCTACTAGTTTTTATTTTTTGAAGGCTTTAAAATTTAATTGGTAATCTATATTCGCGTCATTCTGGTTTGGCCGGAATAGATAGGCTGGATTCTGGACAAGCCTGCCTGCCGGCAAGGCAGGCCAGAATGACAAGATAATTTGCATTTATTGGTAATATTCGTAGATTCGCCAAGTCGAACTAGCCACGTCTGACGTGGGGTTTAAAATTTGTAATTCGTAGAGGCTATGCCATGACCCAGGAACAAGCGTTAAAAATATTGAAAACCGGCCGGAGCGTTTTTCTGACCGGAGAGCCGGGCTCAGGAAAAACCCATTTAATCAATGGGTATATTGAATATCTGCGGAGCCACCGCATCGAACCGGCTATCACCGCATCCACCGGCATCGCCGCCACGCATATCGGCGGCATGACCATTCACTCGTGGAGCGGGATTGGGATTTCAAAAAATTTGAGTAAATATGACATCGAACGCATCGCCCGAAAATCCCACATCGAAAAGCGCATCAAAAAGACCCGTGTTTTAATTATTGATGAGATTTCCATGCTCGACGCCGCCACACTCTCAGCGGTTGAGGCCGTCTGCCGAGAAGCAAGGGAAAATGAAATGCCTTTCGGCGGCATGCAGGTAGCGCTCGTCGGCGACTTTTTCCAGCTGCCGCCCGTAACTCGTGAAGGTGAGGAGACGCAATTCGCCTTTGAATCCGAGGCTTGGCGCGTGTTAAATCCGGCTATTTGCTATTTAACCGAACAGCACCGGCAGGAAGACGCCAAATTTTTGTCGGTTTTAAAAGCCATACGCCAAAATAATTTCCGGGAAGATCACTTTATCCATTTGAATGCCAGAATGAATCCCGGCAGCAAGGCTCCCGACGGCATCACCAAACTTTTCCCCCACAACGCCGATGTCGACCGGGTAAATGACGCTGAGCTCGCCAAACTGCCGGATAAAATTCATAGTTTCAAAATGGAGTCGCGCGGACCGCGAAAGCTCGTTGAAACCATTATCAAAGGCTGCCTCTCTCCGGAAGAGCTGAATTTGAAGAAAGGCGCAGTGGTGATGTTTACCAAAAACAGCCCGCGTGATGGATTCGTCAACGGCACGCTTGGAAAAATAATCGGATTTGACCGTGAAACAGGCTATCCGATGGTCAAAACTAAGTCCGGCAAAACCATCGAGGCCGAACCGATGGACTGGACGGTCGAAGAGCATGGTTTAATTCGCGCCAAGATTATCCAGATTCCGCTTCGCCTCGCCTGGGCCATCACCGTCCACAAGAGCCAAGGCATGTCGCTCGACGGCGCGGTGATGAATTTAAAAACTGTCTTTGAATACGGCCAGGGTTATGTCGCTCTCTCCCGGGTCCGTTCACTCGACGGGCTTCATCTTCTGGGCATTAATGACCATGCCCTGCTTGTCCATCCGGAAATCCTGGAGAAAGACGCGGTGTTTCGGGCCCAATCTGAAGGGTTGGAATCCAATCTTAAGAAAATCTCGGCAGACGCGTTTCGCCAAAAAGCAGATGAATTTATCCTAAGTTGCGGCGGAAAACTAAAAACCGAGAAACCCTCACTCTGTCATTCCCGCGCAGGCGGGAAACCAGAAGAAAAAATAAGCACCCTCGACAAAACCCTCGCCATGTTTAAAAAAGGCAAATCAATTGCTGAAATCGCCAAAGAACACAGTTTGGTCGAAGGAACAATTCTTTCACATATCGAAAAGCTTGCCTCGCAAGATAAAATCTCTCCGGACGAAATCATGCCGGTCGTCGATGCGCTAATGAGTGCTGATCTCAAAAAACATCTCCCCGAAATTCATAAAATTTTCGAAAATCTCGACACCACTAATCTCGGTCCCGTCCGCGAACACCTGGATAATAAATATTCCTACGACGACCTCCGCCTCGCCCGAATGCTCCTGCCGACAAACAAAGCCTGACATTGCAAGAGTCAGACCCTTGCAATAAAAGTATCCCGACATTTTGTCTTGAATAACCCCATTGATGTCATTCTGGCTTGACAACGTCTGACGTTGCTTGGCCAGAATCTAGCCTCTTGCCCTTCCAAATCATTGCCTCAAACCCTATTTTCTGCTAAAATAGCAAGGTCTGTTGTTAATTATCAATTAAGAATTAACAATTCAAAAAGTAAGATAGTTATTGAAAATTCATTGAGAATTATTAATTGTTAATTTTGAATTATCATCTGGCCCGGTAGTTCAGTTGGTTAGAACGCCACACTGTCACTGTGGAGGTCGCCGGTTCGAGTCCGGTCCGGGTCGCCAAATAGAATTATGTTAAATAAGCTATCTTCGGATAGTTTATTTTTTCATTATCAAATAAATTCTAAGGGTGGTGTCATTACTTATTCTCAAAAATAATACTGGAATCCTGTAGCAAAATTAAAATAGTATTGTAAAAAATATTTTTTTGTGATATAAATTTTTTCAATCTATACTCCGGTCCGTGGAGCGGACCTTGACAGTCGAAGAGGAGGAACAAAATGAACATCTGGCTTCCTCATCTTAAGGAAGATTCCAGTATCGGAAAGATGGGCAAGAAAGAGCTGACCCAACTCTCCTTGAACATCCAGGCACTACGCAACTATGCGGGCTGCGACGAAAGAATAGACTATATCCTTGACCTCTACGAAGAGTATCAGGTCGAACTTGAAAATACGACTGATATTCCCCTAGGACAGGGGCCGTCACCCTTAAAACAGGTGATCAGTATGGACCTTTCGGGTACCGTCATGGAAGATTACCATATTCCTGAACTTATCGACCCTGACGAGACTAGGAATCTATTCTTCTTTTCGGATTCGCATGCCAGCACTTTTCACACGCTCCAGGACAGCAAGAGCGGATTTACCAGGGCCATTGTTTGCTTCGACGCACACGATGACCTGTCGGAAATGGAAGCGCTCTGGAAGGGTAATGTCTTTACTCACTTGTTAGATGCAGACGTGATCGATTACCTAGTTCTAGTTGGCGTTGCTGACTTCAGAATTAGGAATACTCTTTCGCGCATCTCAAGTGAAGTGTCCGAACGCGTCTTCTTTTCGACAAACCCAATCGCGATTGTGTCCTGGCTCAAGTCGAAACAAGTCGATGAGATATACCTATCCTTCGACCTAGACGTTCTTCGTACTAGAAGTGAACGGCTAACGTCTATGGAGTATTGCCCCTTCGGTGTACTGCTCAACGTTTCGACAGTAAATGTGGGCCAGTTAGATCCCGAGAAGGCTATGGACTTTGCCGAAAGCAGCATCCGACCTATCGGAATGCACGGCATTCGAAATCTCTATCGACTAGGTGAGGACGGCCCAACAAGAAAAGAGGCCCTGCAGCTGATAACTGCAATCAAGCAAGGCACTAAGCTTGCCGGTATCAAAACTGGCTTTAGTACCAAACAAGGGACGCTTCTTGGTGAAGTGGTCGAGTTGAATGGACCAGATCTCGGAGACAGAACCTCAACGTTTTCCCTGTCAATCTCCAAAGTTTGGAAGGAGGTAGTATCGTGAAGAAGCGATTCCAGGACAAGATCAAAGACGTCGCACGGAAGACCGCCCGCTACAACTGCGGTCGCGGGTAGAAGGGAGGGAGCATCGTGAAGAAGCGATTCCAGGACAAGATCAAAGACGTCGCACGGAAGACCACTCGCTACAGTTGCCGCCGCGGGTAGAATGTGCGGTGGGGCGAGAGGCGCTATACGCGCCTCTCGCCCACAATCAAGAAATACCGAGGTTTACATACCTCGTCTAATATAACGAGCGAAACAAAGAATGAAGGTTGAAGCATGGCATACAAAAAACCCAGGCCGAAAGGAGGTCTACATGAAAGTACGAGTTATGGCCATGAACACAATCATTAAGCAGTCCAGTAGCCACTGTGGCTGCCATCTTCCATAAATAACTTGGAGAGACACAAGGTGCCTCTCTTTCAACTAGAAGGGGTTCAACGTGGATAAGCTCACGGTTCTCGCACTCAATTTAACCAATCGCTGCAATCTCTCGTGTGTCCATTGCGGACGTGATGAGAGCATCGCCAGACTGAGCGAATTACCTGCAAGTTTCTTCGAGGGTGTCGTGAATGATGCTATCGAGCTTGGGCTGGAACAGGTCAACATCACGGGTGGAGAGATTTTCACTCGTAAGGATGCGCTCCCGCTCATTCAGAAGATTGCCGAAAAGGGACTGTTCGTCAGCATCGAAACAAACGGGGTCCTTCTTAACCCCAACATCATCAACGAACTGGCCACACTAGGAGATTCTTTACGTATCTCCTTCAGTATGGACGGCTTTGATGCCAAGACCCACGATCTGATCCGTGGCAAAGGGTCGTTTGAGAAAACAATGAATGCGATCAACAGCGTAGCCGATCGCGGCATCAACGCCCGGGTCATTTCCGTATTACACAAAGGCAACAAGACACAGATCCTGCCGATGGCTAAGCACTTCAACAGCATCGGTCTCGGCTTTCGTCTTCTCCCGAACATCATAGAATATGGCAAGGGAGTCTACGCATGTAACGTTTACGGTGTAAGTTACGACGAGACGCAGAAGATACTGGATGAATACTACGATTTCCTACGGGAGAACGATTCTGATCGCAACAGCATCGAGATGAATATTGCGCTTCTGCCAATGGACATCGAGAGCTTCGGACTCTGCCCCTGGGGATCAAACATGCTGGGGGTAGGACCACAAGGAGTCGCCAGTCTCTGCCATGTCGCCAACAACGAGAGCGGTTTCATATTCGGTGATCTCACCCGAACACCCTTGAATGAGATCTGGGAGAACAACAGCGTTCTTGCCGCCTTTCGTAATCTGGACCCAGACAAGCTTGGGGGCATCTGCGGCAACTGCCTTGCGCGAAACTTGTGCAAAGGCGCTTGTAGACTACACGCAGCGTCGAAGTACAATGACTTCTATGCGCCGGATCCTCAGTGCCAAACCTTCTACAACCTTGGCGTGTTCCCTACTCATGCCATGGAAAACGAAGATCTCGACTGCACATATCCCAGGAAGTGAGAGCGATGCGCATTTCACGATTCGCCTTTTTCTACTCGAAACAAGGCTTCGTCTGGCAATCACTAAAGGCACAGAGGGTGTTCCTGAGTAATAAAACCCTCGACAGGCTAGCCGACCTTAGAAAAGCAGACCTCAAAGAGCCCAGGCTTCTCACCCTTTTCGGTGACGAGTACACCAAACTGCGCGAAACAGGCATACTAGTAACAGATAATAAAGAGGAGATGATGATTGCACGATCAAGGAAGCTCTCGATCAGCAATCAGATTCAAGGACTCTACTTGATTGTTACTACTACTTGCAACCTCGACTGCACATACTGCTTGTATAGAGCAAGTGGCAGCAAATCACTCACAGGTAAGGTTGCAAATCGCCAAATGAGCCCAGATACGGCAATCGAGGCAATACACCACTTCTCGAACCAGGTCGCAAACAATGATCGTTCTGGTGAATACTGGGAGCAGGTAACCCTTTATGGGGGTGAACCACTCCTAAACACTCGAGCGATCTTGGCTGCCATTCAGCAAGTTCGCACAGAACAGAAACTGGGTCGTCTGGTTCGGGATTGTCGAATCGTCATAAACACTAACGCAACCATGACTAATGATCCGGCAGTTGATGTGCTCATCAAGGAGGGGGTTGAGTTCCAGGTCTCAATTGATGGGTTTGAGGAAGTCCATAACCTGAATCGTGTTATGAAGTCAGGTAACGGCAGCTATGCCAAGGTCATGGAAGGATTAGAGATTCTGCACTCGAAGGGTGCCTCGATCGTCCCCATGATTACCGTTTCTGACGACAATCTGAACGAGATTCCGACTTTCGTCCCTTGGCTTGTCGACAGGTTTGGAATCCGGGAGTACTACATGAGTGTTCTGATGAGCGGTACGGGCGATACTCGACATGACTACCCCGAAGCAGCCGCTCGCCAGATGGCCCTTGCTGCTGAGGCAGCAAAAAGGTTAGGCGCCAAAGACTTTGGGGTTTGTAGCCAGTTTCATACTCTTGAGAGCGGTTCAACATCCATCTCTGAATGTGGTACTAGCCGCAAGATCACCGTCTTCCCCGACGGAGACCTACATGTATGTCAGGCGCTTGAAGAAACCGGTCTTTCCAAAATTGGTACCTTAAGAGATGGTATCAACACTGACTCCAGGAGTGCCTGGCTAAACCGGACACGTTTTGAGAACACCGAGTGTCTTGACTGTCCTGCAATAGCGGGCTGTGGTGGTGGATGTGCGGCCGGATCTTTCCATGCAAATGGAAGGATTGATGGCATCGATCCAAACAAATGCCGATGGACTCGTGCAATATTCGAAAGCTGGATCACCTCTGGCTAATTTCGGAATCCTCCTCTCCGACAAAAAGGTTAGTAGCTTACCCCTGAAAGCTGCAAGCCCCCTGACGCTACATGTCAGGGGGCTTTCAATATATAAATAAACTTTTGATTTGAGCGGGAGATCGGGGGATCCGTAGACCCCCCGATCTTAGATTCGTCCCATTAGACCGAACTTGTGCTCTGGAAGAAGTAGGACTTTCTCCACCCCTATACCTTCCAGGAATTCGCTATCGTGAGAAACGATCAGAACGGTACCCTCATATTTCTTGAGGGCCATCTTAACCTGTTCACGAGCGAAGACATCAAGATGATTGGTCGGTTCATCAAGTAAAAGCATGTTATGACCAGATGCAACCAGCTTGGCAAGAACCAAACGGCTACGCTCACCGAGACTCAATGATCCCACAAGTGTCTCAACCCGATTACCTTGGAAGAGGAAGTGAGCAAGGATCGCCCTTGCTTTCGATTGGTTCAGGCTTTTCACGCTCATCATTTCCTCTAGAACTGTTCTCGTGGTGTCTAATGACTCGTGCTCTTGAGCATAGTAACCGATGTCGACCCGATCACCGAGGATGACTTTGCCACTATCTGGCTCTAGTCTTCCAGCGATAATCTTCAGCAAGGTACTCTTGCCAGCTCCATTGGGACCCATGATTGCAACTCGTTCGCCACGGTAGAAGTCGATATCTACCCCATGAAGAACTTCGTTGTTACCGAAGGTTTTGTGAACGTTACTGACGTCAAGAACCTTTTTAACAGGCTGAACTGAAACTGGGAAGGTAACCGAAATCTGTCGCTGTACTTTTGGTGCCTCCACCATAATCTCACGTAGCCTTTCCAGCTTCTTCTCCCGATCCTTGACCAGCTTCGGCCTCTTGCCACGCCACTTCTCGATGAACTCCGATAGCCTTTCGGCCTCTTCTTCCTGTTTGCGACGAAGCTTCTTTTGAGCAGCGTCAAGATTCAACTTCTTCTTCTGGAACTCTGTGAAGTTCCCTCTGAATATAGCTGCCTTTCCACTACCGTCGAGGTAGACGATCCTTGTAACGAGCTCATCCAATACACTCGGAATATGAGACACCATGATGAGAGTTCCAGAGAACTTCTTCAGGTACTCTACAGCCCAGTTTATGGTTTCTTCGTCAAGATGATTCGTCGGTTCGTCTAGAATCATTACTTGCGGCCGAGAAAAAAGCACGCGAGCGAAGGCCACCTTGGTCTTCTGTCCGCCGCTTAGTGTCTGGATATCTTGATCGAGATCGAGCCCATCAAGGTTCATCCGCAACAAGATTTCCAGCAGTTCACCTTCTGCCTCATAGCCACCTTGCTCCATAAACTGATCAAACGCTTCAGAGTACTCACGCACTAGTCGGGTGTACTCGTCTCGTGACAGCCCAGTCTGTTCCATTTCTGCGAGCTTCTGGTTAATAATCTGGGTCAGGGTGTCCAGATTTCTGCCCGAGAGCATAAAATCCAACACACTCTGGTGCGGTAACTGCCCAAGATCAGCCAGATGTTGGGGCATGAAACCTACGGAGCCGGAACTCTTTGATCTGACGATTTGTCCTTCAGTTGGGTCAAGCCTCTCCATAATTATTTTCAGGAGGGTACTTTTCCCCGCTCCATTAGGACCAATGATGGCGACTCGCTCACCATCCCCAACAGTGAAGTTCACCTTGTCTAGGATCGTTCTGGAGGCAACTTCATAGGTCAGTTCTTTGATGCTAATCATCGGGATACCCTCCTTTCTTCAAGTTCGTTAGGACAAGTAAAGGTACTGCGCGAGATTATAAAACAAATTCATGGATTTGTCTAGGACATTTTAGATTTTGCCATATAATGTTAGAGTATATCTATGGATCGAAAAAAAGAATTAAAAATTGTATATCGCCCCCTCGAAGTATCTGATCTGAAGTTACGAACACAATGGCAAAACAATCCAGCAATCAGCAAAAATCTAGGTTGGCAAATCAGAAAAGGCACAACGTTAAAAGAAGCAAAGAAGTGGTTTGAAAGCTATGTTAATAACGAAAATGACAAACGCTATATCATCGAGGTAAATGGTAAACCCGTTGGTATTGTTGGATTAACGGATATTAACCCTGTAGACAAGAACGCAATGCTTTATATAATCATTGGTGAGGATAAGTACAGGGGGCGTGGATTGGGTCGAAAAGCATGTGAATACATAATTAACTTCGGTTTTAGCAAACTTAAACTACACAAAATTTACCTTGAGGTTAACAGCTATAACGAGAATGCTTTTCGGCTTTATAACAAACTTGGCTTCGTTGAAGAAGGTCGCCTAAAGGAGCAGATCAAACACGATGGAAAATACTATGATGAAATTTACATGGGCCTGTTTGATACTAAAAATCGGTAAAGAATAGATGTTTTGTTTAAGAAATGCACTTCTTATAAATTACAAGGCCTGACCCTTAAAAGGTCAAACCTTGTGACCTTTTAATCATTAAGGAAAATCTAATAAAAAACACGACTTCATATGAAAATCGTGTTTTTTATTACACCCAAACCAGACAAGAACCAATGATTTCAAAAAAATTGCTTATTTTTAAAAATTATCTTTGTCCCCACGTTTTTTGCCACTAGTCAATTATCGCTTAAGTTTTTTCTCAGAATATAATAATATTTTCAAAGGGAAAGCTATGAAGAAATTTTTATTAACATTTTCAGTAGTTGCTGTGTTCACTGCGGCTTTTTTTGTTAATTACAAGTATGCAGCCCTTGCGGCCAACCAGTCGGAAGGAGCAATCCCCACAACCGGCGATCTTTGTAGCGGCACAGGCGGAAAGGGAGAGATTGTCGGGTTGGGCAACAACTCATTTACAATCAGGCGAAACGACGATGGCAGGACTCAAACCATTTACCTTGCAAGTCAGGCAGCGATCAAAACGTCCGCCGGCTCTGTATCACTGTCTAATCTGAAAACCGGAGAAAGTGTAACGCTAGTCGGGGGACCGGATTCTGACGGCAGTTTTACCGCAGATACTGTTGTGATCTGCACAACAAATGCCAAAGGCGCACCTCCTACAGTAAATGGGGAAAAGACGAAAAACTTTAACACAGCAGTTGCTTTAGCAAAATTTCTTCTGTTCGGTTTGATTTGGCTCGGCATCGTTATTTACCTTGCCTTCAAGAAAAAGATGAGCTCGGTATATCTGCTCTTTTTTACTATCTTCTACGTTTATCTCTACTTTGTTCTGGACTATACGCTGTTCCAATTTCAATCTCTGGTTTTTGAAAGATATTTTATATCAGGGCTTATGCTTAATGGAGTAAAGGCCGGGAAAGGCCTAAACCTTATTCCTCTGGCCACGCTAACATTGAAAGATGCAAGAACATCCCTTCTAAACATCCTAATGATGATGCCTTTCGGCTTCGGATTGCCTTTTGTTACGAAACTTCGCTTCAAGAAAGTAGTCATTATCGGCGCGGCCTTTAGTATAGCTATTGAGTTTCTGCAGTTTATAACCGGGTTCGTTGGGAAAATGACCTTCCGAATTGCTGACATCAACGATGTTATATTCAATACCATAGGTGTTATAATTGGTTATGTTCTATTTGCCGCTTTTGTACGTATCTTTAGCCGTGTTTTCAACAATTCAAAGACGTCATCAAATCCAATCTTCCGCTATATCGCCAGAAGACCGCAGATAGACAAAGTTCAATAGCTTCTAACCCGTCCGAATAATCTAGCTAAATAATTATTTCTTCAGATGAAAATATGACAGATTCTGAATTCAATAAACCAAGCGAATCTACTACTAGTGATTTTAATATGACGGCTAATCAAGCAGACTACCTAGAAAGATTAGGATTAACCAAACCAGAACTTTTAATTGACCTAGATCAAAAACTGATCAAGTTGATGGAGAACACAAAACGAGATCCCAAAGAGATGAGCTTAACCCAAGAAAGGGTAGAAAATCTTGAAGATCAGGTCAGGCAAGGTAAAGCTGTAGATGAAACAAGAATTCCGAAAGAGTTAAAAAATAAAATCAAAGAAATGATGCTCTTTGCAGCAGAAAAATCTGCCGAAATCCCGGATATGATCGGCCAACAAAGTGGGTTTTATCATGTTCACCTCTTAACCAACGAGGGAGTGGACCGCCATTTGCCCCAAGAAGAAATACTTCACGCAACTTGTAAAAACTTAAAAGGTATTTTGGGACACACACAAGAATTGGAAAAATTTGATGTGAAAAAAAGAAGCATCTTTAGAGGTGAGCTAGCAAATAAATGTGTGATTGCAAACTATGGTAAAGCTAACGGCACCACAACACCAAAAGATATGAATAAGATTAATTGCGGAGTTATCTATTTCTTTTATGATAAAAGTAATGCATTGAGATTTTTCTTCAGATATACTAAGTAGGAAATATATGTTTGTTATGAAAAAATATCCACTCTACATTTACGTAATAGCCGTCGTCATCGTTATGGCCGTCCTCAATATCCTCGAGTGGTACCTGCGCGGCAGCGCAGAATCGATGGTTGTAATGACATTTTCCGCCGGATTTCTGCTTGGCATGCTGGCAATGTACATTGCCGTCCATGTTTACAGGTGGAAATAGCTTCAAAATACCCGACTTTGAGAAATTAGTCATTGTGCTACAATATGCTTATGGAAAATATTAAACAAATAACCTATCTCATTCTCTGGGTTGTCACCGGCGTCCTCTTTGCGATAATGCTTGGCGGCATCATCGAGCTTGTCTCGCTCTGGCTTTATGGCAAACTAAATCTAGCCGTTGTCTTGTACGGCATTATGTCAGTCATTGGTGTCTTCATCGGCCTCATTCTCGGCCCTATCGCCTGGCGAAAAATATATGTCGAAGGCCCTCTTGCCAAGAAATAGATTGTCCTAGTAAATCTTGAGTGCCGGCAAAAGCCCGAGAAAAATTAAAAGAATGATAAATAGGCCGTCCTTCCAGATTCGCTCGGCAATTTTTTCTTTTCTCTCGATGATTTCCATGAGAGAGTATGTCTCAGCCAGGATAATATTTGCAAAGAAAAAGATGTAGACGATCATCGGCTTTGCAAAAAGCGCCAGCAATATGCCGACAGAGTTTACCAGCAAAGTGTAGGCGACCAGAAAACAGAGAAAACCATAGTTTTTCCAAAGCGCTGTGTCTTTGCCGACATAAACTGACCTCGACCTGGCAAAAATGGAGCTAAAAAGCAACGGGATCGCCAAGACGATTTGCATAGACAAAAGCTCGTTTTCCTTTAGAAAGTTCGGGGCCAAGGTAATGAGCAGGATGAAAATAGTAAAAACGATGTGCAGATATGCAATGTTCATATGCACCCGGATGTGCGATGCCTGGCGATTTTTTTCTTCCTCTTCCATGGTTCAAATATAGCCTATCCTGGCCAAATAAACAATCGCGCCCGGGATTTCTGACCGTTCCAATGGCTTCCCCAAGCCATAAGTGGTATAATACAGTGAAGGAGGAAATAGGCATGGGTTTAATAATTGCTTTGGTTGTGGTAATCATAGTGGGTGTAATTATAGATCAAAAGACACAAGTACAAATGAAAAAGAATAATTTCCTAAAGTGGCAAAAGCAAATAGAAAAACTAGCAGACAGTTTTGAGTTAGATGTTATTAGAAATAATCGCATTTTTGAAAGTTATAAAAAGCTCGTTCAAGATAATATGGCGATTGACTCTTCAGGATATTATTTCCATCAATGGGTCGAACGCAACCATTATTATGCTCTTTTAGCTGCTCTGAGAAAAATATTCTTCAATGTAAATAACCAGAAAGAATACAGTCTGCTAAAAATTATCACTCAACTCAAAGATAACGGAAACACAGTGACTAAACAAAATTATCCAAAATACTTTAAGTATAAATTTCCTGAAACAGATATCAGATATCACGTGGGTATCAATTCTGCAACAGAAGGTTTTTTTGATTCAAGCGGCAAGCTATCACAGGAAAAACTTAAAAAAGATGAAGAGTACCTCGGGAAAGCGAAGAGGAAACTAAAGTTCATCAATGAACGAGTATTACACAATCAAGAAAAACCAGAATCATTATTGCCTAGCGATAAGGAGTTAGAAGAAATTATTAGCAGGTTGAGGGAAATGTTACATCAATACAGAACATTTTTCGCATGCGGACTCGATGTTAGCTGGAGCATAGAAGGAGATCTTTCCTGGATGGAAGTTTTCAAAGAACCTTGGTTCAAAGAGGATAAAATTTAATCTACTTCCCCAATTTCTTCATTGGGCAGGATAGGAGCTTGGGGTAGCGCTTTATAATGAAGTGCGCCGCCGCGACGGCAACGAGGGCGATTATGACACTGCCAAAGATGTCAATTGGATGATGGATACCGGCTAGGACTCTAGAAATACCGACCAATAAAGCCAGGGTGGCCAGGATGATGCCGGCTTTTTTATTGAAGAGATAAATCACAAAAGCCGCGCCCATGGAGATAGCGGTATGGTCCGAGGGGAAGCCGTTGTCGGCCGCGTGAGGGATGAGCGGCTTAAAGTGACCGACGACAAAAGGCCGGGGTGAATAGAAGAGGTGTTTGGAAACCCAAATGAGAATTAAGGTTATAGCAGCTGCAATGATGGCGATTACGATCATTTCCATGCGCCTGTCCGCCTTGGTTTTATAAAACGTAATCCCAATTGCCGCTAAAACAATGACAATGTAAAGATATTTGGCTAAAAGTATGATAAGCGTGTTCATAAAAACAATCATATTACAAAAGCCCGGCTTGAGAAAGATTGACTTTACGTTGCTTTTATGTTATCCTTTCTTTTCTGTACCTTAATATTTTCTAGGGTACGCCTTGTCCGAGAAATTCCTTTCTTTGGCAAGCAAACCCTAGAATCCAAAATGGAAGGAGTGATTTCTGTGCCAAGAATAAGAGTAGAAAAAGAATTTCCTGAGGATCAGGCGCCAAAGGATATTTACGAGAAGTTCAAGAAGGCCCTGCAGGAGCTCTTCCCCACTCTCAATAACTTTCGCTGGGAAGCTAAGAACGCTCACCCTCGGATAGCCGCAATGGTAATCTCCGACGAAGTGAACATCGAGGTCGTCTACGACGAAGAATACTACCGCGGTCCCGGACCCGCAGTTCTTCTGAAGGAACGCGCCATCAGGAAAACAGCCGCTGCAATCGCCACAGCTTACATCATCATCGACGACGACATCGCCGAAGTTGATTCAGTGAACGTCACCATGATCCCGGCAAACGGCGACGGCAACACAACGATCGTTTTCTATTCTGTAAAGCCGCATCTGGCTGGTATTAGGGAGTGAAACAAAATGCCAACGAAGACCAAAAAGTCTAGTCTCATGCGTCCGAACTCAAGGCTCCAGGAGATAGGAACCTTCAGCTTTGAAATAGAAGCAGATGACATCAACAAAGGGCACCTGTTCTTCTATTTAGGAACTCATGTCCAGATTTATATAAGAAACAGGTATTTTTTCGTACAGCTTCTCGGCAATCACATGCTCCTAACGCCTAAGATAGATCTTCCTGAAGGGATCATCCCGCCTCGTCTCGTCGGAGTTCTGACCCGAAGCCGCGACAACCGGATTTTCCAAGGGCTAATCACAAACATCGAACGTCTCGAGAGTCCGCTGGATTCTCCCTTGGAATTCCGAGTTCATGTCGCGGTGTCCGAATTCAAGGCCTAGCACCTGCACCTTCCTCAAGAAAACAACAATCCCCCGTTTTCTCCAGACCCTCACTTCTGAGGGTCTGTTTTTTATTCTCAAAATCGCCCAATGCTTGCGCCCATTATTTATGTTAAAAAATGAAACGGAGCCTTGCCTTTTCAAGGGGGATGAGACAAGTGGACTACGCACCTCACTACCTGACCGGTGAACTCTTCCCTATTCGGGGAGTTTTTCTCGGCCACCATCCTTTCTGGCCAAAAGACGTTTTTTCGTCAGAATTGTACCGAGCATTTACAATCTATCTCTGGGAAGATGAACACAATGAGTTTCATGACTACTTCCGGGCAAGATGCCTGAATGTTCACAAAAAAGGCGCCTTCAAGTGTATGGATTGCTCTAGGGAATTTCCGGAATATCAGCAGATCTGCGGCTGGAGCTACAAAATTCTCGCCGAGGATCTCTGCACGCTGCCAAACTGCCGAAATGAGTGTATTCTCAAGTACATCTGCCTGCAAAAACAACGCCAGCTAGTACTCATTGGGTGAGGCTCCACTCACCAAAAATAATTTTTCTTCAATACGGATATGCTAAAATAGCTGCATGGCAAAAGAATCTAAATTCAACAGAAAGAGCCCATCACCCTTTAGTTATTTTCTGGCTTTAATCTTGGTGAATGTTGTCCTGATGGCATTGGCGGGTATTTTTTATAATGGCCACTTTGACTTTTTGAGATATCCGCTGAGCGACCTGGGGGCTACCCTGAGCCAGACAGGCCTTCCGAATACCTTTTCTTCGCATATTTACAGCCTAAATATGTTTTTGAATGGCGCTATTCTCTTTCTTTTGGCAAATCATTTTAGAAAATTTAAACCGGATAATGGGCTTTTGCCTTTGCTTTGTTTTCTTGGCGGTTCAGGAGCCGTGATCGCAGGCGCCTCACCCGACAACATTCAACCTGTTTTTCACGATCTCGGCTCCGCCCTTTTGGTTGCTGCTCTCTGGCTCCTTGCCACGACAAACATTTACGCAATAAGAAAAAGGTTGGGGAAAACCAGTTACCTTTTCCTCCAAATTGCGGTTTTGCAAATTCCGATTATCGCCTATGCGCTAACCTTTTTTATGAGGTTGCCGCTAAATGATATCTTGCAAAAACCGGCTCTTTTGGGATTGGCTGCCATTCTGCTTTACTCGACCTTGAATTCAAGTCACATCCTAAAAAATTTTAACGCTTCGTAGATGAGCAGCGCCGGCCAGACCAGGGCTTTTAAAATGCCGTAGACGCCCAGCCAGAAAGTGGCTGCATGCTGGATGAAATAAATGAGCGCGCCGATAAAGCCCAGCCCGTAGACCGCGCCGGCACCGGCTCCTCCGCCTCCGCATTTCCAATCTTTCTTTGCCATTTTTTCTCCTTTACCCCGCACCAATTTATCCGGTGCGTGGGTTTTGAAAAAATTATATATATTTAGGCGAAAATTTACATGGTCAATAAAACAAAAAAATTAACCCCTGCGGACAGGAAGACAGTTGTAAAGAGTGTCAAATGCCAATCTGATCTTTTCTTCTTCTATATAGAGTATGAGTTCGCTGTAAGTTGACGAAACTTCATGAACGCTTATTCCCTGAAGAGCAACTTTTTGCAGTACATGATAGAAAAATCCCGGCATATCGTTATATTTTAGGCTAAATTTCAAGCCCACTGATGACAATCCTTTTTTCACAAATATCGGGCTTTCTCCAAGCACACTTTTTGCCAGATCAAGAAGCTCTTGGCTGGCGATCAAGGTGATTTCACTTGTTCCCTGGCTTAGAGTTATATAATCCTTTTTACTGCGAGCCGCTCGGTAAAGCTTGCTTATATTTTTTAAAACTCCGGGGCTGGCAGAGAAAGTCATCGAAGCAAGACCGGAATTAACTGTAATGTTTAGAATTATAAAATCTTGAATGTTCCAAATTTCCTTCTTAAAATCCCGCTGAAACCTGGAAAGGCTCATGAGAAGCGCGCTTTCAGTAATGCTTTTCTTTGTCCTCGTTTCGACTAACGGCTGTAAAAATTTCGATAGTTGAGAAAGATTAAAAAGCCGGTGTTGCAGGCCGAAAGCCAGCAGATTATTATCCTCTATGATTTCTTCGAGTGCATCGGAGATCTTGAGCATTTGTTACATACCTAACATTATTTATTATATTTGTATAATTCTATCAGATTATTTCACTTATGTAAAGATAGGGGCTAAAATCTCCCCCATGCACATTGTACGTTTAAGCTGCTGCCTAAAGCAGCAGTGAGAATTATCCCTTCTAGACAAAGGAGCAAAGATGAGTAAAGTAGCTTTGAAAGATGTAAAGGTCCTGACAGCAATGGTAACGCCAATGAACAAACGAGGCAGTGTCAACTACAGAAAAGCTGCCGAGCTCTCCGAGTACCTGGCCGACGAGCAAGATACCGACGGCATCGTGGTGGCCGGCACAACCGGGGAGGCTTTGAATCTCAAAGTTCGGGAGCAATATCACCTTTTTGAGGTAGTAGCAAAAGCAGTCGGTGATCGCTGCCTCGTCATCGCCGGCACCGGATCCAACAGCACAGAAGAGGCGGAAACGATGACGCGTAACGTAGCAAGTTCAGGCTATGCCGATGCTGTCCTTGCGGTCGTCCCGTATTACAACAAGCCGACAATGCCCGGCGTGGTCGACTACTTCACGAGAATCGCTGACTGCGGCACCCCGACCATCATGTACAATATACCGGGAAGAAGCGTGATCAACATGGCTCCCGAGACCATCGCCGAGCTGAGCGGACACGAGAACATCGTCGGCATCAAGGAATGCAATGTGGGGCAAATGCCCGACTATCGGGAACTGCTTCCCGCCGATTTCCTCATCGCCACGGGCAATGACGGCGAACTGATCTATGCTCTGTATAACGGCGCAACATGCAATGTCAGCGTCGCGTCACACTTCATCGGCCGGGTGATCAAGAAAGCTATCAGCATCTACCCGGAAGATCCCCAGGCTGCCGCCAATCTGATGGCAAATTATGCCGACTTCATCGATGCGCTGTTTGCGGTCAGCAATCCGATTCTGGCCAAGGGGGGGCTGAATCTTCTCGGCTTTGAGGTTGGCGGACTCCGCAGTCCGATGATGCCGGCCACGCCTGAGGAGAGCATGGTGCTCGAAGCTGAAATGCGCAAGGTTGGCCTCTTGGGATAATTCGCAAGCTACGCTTGCACCCCGGTCCGCCGGAAAAAGGTCCGCCTTTTCTTCCGGCGGACCTTTTTCATTTTTAAAGATTAATTCAAATTTGTGCCACTAGCCTAAACCGGTTTAGGCTAGTGCTAACCGCCAAAACATATTTTGTGCTATAATTTCCCTTATGAACACAAATCCCAATGCAAAAAGAATATTGTGCTACGGCGATTCAAATACTCAAGGTGTTATCCCCGGAGATTTAGGCCGTTATCCGGCAAATGTCAGATGGACCGGTGTGCTTCAAAACGCATTAGGTGAAAAATTCGAAATTATAGAGGAAGGACTTTGGGGCAGAACTACAAATTTAGATGATGATCATCCCGGCTTTGAAGATAAAAATGGTAAAGAATATCTTGTCCCCTGTCTCCTGTCGCAATTTGATCTTGACTTTGTCATCCTTTGGCTCGGAAGCTGCGATCTGAAGGAATACTGTAATCGGGATGCAAAAGGAGCTGCAAAAGGAGCCGAGGCACTCATTAACATTATTCTGAAGAATATGCCGAAAACAGAAATCATCCTAGTTTCACCGCCAATCATTAAACCACAAATGGAGGATTATAAAATTACTTATAAAGGAAGTTCGGAAAAATCAAAAGATTTCGCCAAAGAATATCGCCTAATCGCCGAGAAATATAATTGCCAATTTGTCGATATGGCAAAAGTCGCCGCTCCAAGTGATGTTGACGGTACCCATTTTGAAAAAGTGGACCACACAAAGATCGGCAAAATGTTCGCGGAAATAATTAGAAAAATGGAGGAAAATGAAGCTGCTTTTAACTTCCCAGGGCATTACAAATAAAAGCATTGAAAAGAAATTCTTCGAACTAGTCGGCAAGAAACCGGAAGACATTGTTCTTTGCTACATTATGACTTCGGTAAATCTGGTCTCTGAAACGAACAAGTGGTGGATGATCGACAACTTAATGAAAATCAAGGCAATGGGGATTGGCCAGATAGATATAATGGACTTTGTTTCCGTGCCGAAAGACAATTGGCTTCTCCGCCTTAAAGAATCTGATGTTATCTTCATGGAAGGCGGCAGCGCCTTTGGTTTGCTTGAAGCTGCAAAAAGAGCCGGCCTTGATAAAGAATTGCCGGAATTGTTGCAAAGCAAGGTTTATGTCGGCGCGAGCGCCGGATCAATGCTGCTTACCAAGGAGGAAGTGACCAGCGACAAAGCCGATCCCTCGGGATTTAAGCATGGCAAAGGTTTGGGAATAGTTGATTTTAGTATGCGGCCGCATTTCTACCGCCCCGATCGCTCTACCTTCACAGAAGAACTGCTGGCAAAGTTCGCAAAGCAATATAATACTACCTTCTACGGCATAGATGATGACACCGCAATCGTTGTGACAGATGGGGAGATTGAGATAATTTCTGAAGGAAAATGGAAAAAGTTTAGTTAGCTTTTTTCGCTTCCGGGCCTTTTGGTAAATATCGACACCGCTCCGCCCAAAGCCACAAATATGACTGCGACGGAAATGGCTTGTTTTGAAGCCTCGACTATAGCATTTTCGACATCTGATTTGACAGCGTCTGTAATTGCAGCCGGAGCTTTCTGCTCCGCTTGATTTAGCTGGCCGCTTTCGATGCTTGTCGAACCAGCGGACTCGATAACTTTTGTTTTCACCGGAGCCGGTAGCTTCGGGTCATTTTTGACATTATCTTGCACTCCGGTTGTTATGGCTCCTGCCAAAACCATACCGATGATAGCGATACCGATACTGGTGCCGACTTGGCGCGCGGTGGCATTTATGGCTGAAGCTTCTCCGGAAAGCTTCTGGGGAACTGATGATAGAACTATATTGGTTAACTGAGCTGAGGCCATCGCCGTGCCAACGCCGAAGATGAAAAGCCCCGGGGCCAGCGTCCAGCCGGTGGCGTCAGCAGCCAGAGCATTTCTTAGCACTAAAGCGCCGGCCGCCACGATAAACATGCCGCTTGTTACGATCCACTTTGGATTTATTCTTGAGGCGATAAAGCCCGTTATGGGTCCGACAACGAACATGGTAAGCGCAGCAATTAAGAAAAGCAGGCCGGTGTGAAAAGCGTCAAGCCCCAAAACATTTTGTAAATATATAGGCATCACAAAGAAGATGCCAAACTGGCCCAAGCCGATAATGACAACCGTTATGATGCCGACGCTGAAGCTGATATTTTTAAATATGGATGGGCGCATTAAGGGCACGCGGCCCGCTTTCTCAAGCTTGTATTCCCATAGCAGAAAACCGATGAGCAAAATAGCCGATGCCAGAAAGGTAAAAGGTATCACTGAGATATGAGCGAGAGGCCACTGCCATCCATCGATCTTGAAAACATCTTTCACATAAAACCAGCCGTATTTCTGCCCTTCTATCAAAGAAAAGACAAGTGAGAAAAGACCGGCGCCGGAAAGAAACATTCCTTGAAAATCAAAGTGTTTCTCCTGTTCCCCCTTTGCTTCCTTGATGAAGATTGAGCCCAATATGGTAATCAAGGCCACAACGACGTTTATTCTAAGCGACCAGCGCCATGAGTAGTATGAGGTAAAATATCCGCCAAGAAGCGGCCCGAGAGCTGCTGCCGCGCCGGCTACCGAGCCCCAAACGCCAAAAGCTATGGCCCTTTCCCTGCCGCGAAACTCTGTGACAATTAACGATAGCGATGAGGTCAGCATCATTGAGGCGCCAATTGCTTCGACAAACGCTTCTCCGAAGAAAAGCACTCCAACATTTGGAGCGATTGAGGCAATAAACGATCCTATCGCAAAAAAAACAAGGCCAAACAAAAATATTTTCTTGCGCCCATAAATGTCACCCAACCGGCCAACGGTGATGAGAAGCGTTGCAATGATTAGCGCATAGCCGGATATCACCCACTCCATTGAGGAAAGGCTGGTCTTAAGGTCGCGTATAATATATGGAACCGCCACATTTAAGACGCTGTTGTCGATAATGACAATAGCCAATGAAAGAGCCAGCACCACAAGCGCCAGCCATCGAAATCTATCACTCGCCAAATCCTTCAATTTCATAAGAACTATTGTATCAGAAACAATTCAGGCACGGAAGATTTTTTATAGAAAGAGAAAAGCCTCTCGTGTAGAGAGGCTTTTCGCACTTTTCCGGAACTGGATTCTCACTCGTCAAACTCGTCAATAAGCTTTTTGCCGAGAAAGAAGTTTAACCAGAATGCTTCTCCCGAAACGTACTTGTTATGATCATAATTGAATCTGGTCACCTTGTCTCTGTCAAAGTACTTGAACACAGCACCTTCCAGGACAAAGAAGCCAATAGGCTGTTTGGTGGGATGCCACACATTGTAGGCTCGATGGATATCTGACGGCTTTGCCGGCTTGTAACCGAAGAAACGCATGCTTCTCCTGACCTCGGCAGCATTCACTTCTCGCCTGCTTGTAAAGAGCTGAAATTCAGGGTCGAGATCCATGAAGCTCCTAGTGTCCATATGTGGCTTCAGAAGGTTGTCGGCAATACAGTCAGCCAATTTCCCTACTAAGAGCCGATCTTCAGCCAGGAGTTTCATGTCGTCAACACTCAGCCCTTCTCCTGCCATCGCCTTAACTAAATTGAGCATAAACATGCTTTGCCAAGATACTGCTTGCGTTATTCTGACCTGCTTATCCATCTTGACTCCTTTGGTTTGCCTTTCGCTACTTTCAATAGCCTTGGCTTTTCCAAACACATGTGCCGGCCCTTGTCCCGATTGCTAAGGTGCACCTCCTCTTGGTTTTGGGTTAATGACCGGTTAACAGCATTATAACCTAACCACAACCGTTAAAAAAGACCCGGAGTACGGATCTTTTTTAGCTTGCTTGAAGGCACCGCGCCAAACGCGGTCTTCCTCAATCACCCTTGTAAAAATTTTAAATGATTAATGCTTAAAAGACAAATGATTTTAAAATTTCGGTATTGAGTATGCGGTATCCAGTATTGAGTATTTGCCAATTTCCATTAACCCACAAACCCACTGGCCTAATAACCTATTTTACCCATTTAACGATTTTGGCGCTTTTGACTTGGTCTGCAAGCCAGGTATCAAAGTCTTTTGTCTTGATCAGGATATGGCTGGCTTGTCTCTGGTCCCCGTTTATGCCGGTCAGTTTTATAATGTGGTAGCCGTAAACGGTTTTTACTAGGTCCGATACATCACCGACATTCTTCAATTTCCACAAAGCGTCCTCAAACTCCGGCACCATGGTTCCTTTTTTAACCATGCCCAAATCTCCGCCCTTTGATGCCGTGGCTGTATCTTGGCTGTATTTTTTTGCCAGTTCGGCGAAGTCCTGCCCGGCTTTTGCTTTAGCCAGAACATCTTCTGCCTGCTTCTTGGCGTCTGCATTTAGGGATGCATCATTTTGAATGGCATTTTGAAGCTTCCCGGAAAGAAATGTATCGATGAAGAATTCGTCTTTAAACTTTGTTGTGGTCAGCCCGTAGTATTTTTTGAGGTTGTTTTCAACTTCTTGATCTCCGCCGGTATTTTTCACAAATTGGCTGAAAGAGTCATCGATATCTTTCTGGGTGTACTTGATATTGCGCTTCTTAACCTCGCTCTCAATGATCGCATTCTTTACAAGCAGGTCATCGACTCTGGAGTTAGCGTCGCTCAAGATCTGCTTCGCTTCCTTGGAGTTGGGATCCAGCTTCTTTTCCCCCTTGATATAAAACTCGGTAATGTAGGTGGTGTAAGCCTTTTTGTAATCTTGATATTTAATGTAAGTTACGCTTGTGTCATTCACAAACATAGCCGGATATGGAATAATTCTCGCCGCCTCAAGGGTTGCATTGTCGCTCCAGCCAAATTTGTAAATGCCGACAGTAAATACCGCCAGCAGTACGACTATCACTGCCGCTATGGCGGTAACTGCCAAGTTTCTCTTGTTATCAAAGAATTTTTTTATCTTGTTTTTGTCTATTCTTTTTGTTTTTGAGCCGGTTTTTTTAGCAACCGGAGACTTTTTGAGCGCGTCTACTTTTTCAGAAGACTTTTTTGTTTCATTTGCCATTATGTTTGTTCCTGCTTATTTACTTTCAATATAATAATATTTTTTCTTTCTTTCGGCAACCATTTGTTGATCATAGACCCAATCCCCCGTCATCCCGAGTATTATAACATCTGCTGAACGACAATTCGAGACCCTTCAGAATTTGTAATTTGAAATTCACAATTAGAAATGATTTTTTAAATTTTAAATTATTAGTTATTCAATAAAAATTTCGAATTTCGAATTGTAAATTAATCCTCAATTTTTCATTGTCTCAATGTAAATGTAATGAAAACTGAAAATTTGTAATGAAATTACTTTGCCTGCAATCTTTCGGCTAAGGCCTTGGCGATGTCGTCAGCCGACAGGTCTTTTTTGCCTGCGCCCTTTTTCTCCATCAGCTTGACGATAACTTCCCTGACGATTCCCGGCTTGGAGACGCCCTCTATCTCCACTTGCATACCGGAAGCTGAGTGAATTTTCACATTGCCAACCTCCATAATGGTAGACAAAACGCCCGACACATTGTAGGTAACATCCTGGATTTTATCAAGATCGATTTCCCTGACCTCCCTATTAAAAAGGCCCTTTTGCCGAACTTCGATAATCCTCGCGGTTGTCAAAATGTAAACGTCATAGTACCAGCAAACCCACACGTAGAATCCATACGAAAGCGAAAATATAACTCCGCACAAAGCGGCTATATTGATATAGTTTGAAACAGAAGCGAAAATTGCAATCTGGCTCACATACATCATCAGAATAATGGAGGCGGCCAGAAAAACAAAAAATTTAATAATCTTCTTAACGAGGGTTACGGGATTTTTCCGAAGAGTCTTTATGAGTTTTTCTTTGGACTTTTGTCCGGGAAATTCTTCTTTCATTATCCGTATTATAGCACAACATAAATGAATTCAACCGCATGAAAACAGGGCGCGGGCGGCGCCCTGTTTTCCCATCCCCTCTACTTTTCCTTCAACTCTTCGAGTCTCCGACAGAGCACGTCTTCTGCTTCTCTGGAAAGGACATAGTCCCCGTCCGCAAGCAGCGCTTGTATCTGTTCTGCTTGCTTTGCGTCACCGCTTGCCGCATCTTCTATCTCGATCAGAAACCGCTTGGCACCCACCACGGTCAGAGCGACAGGGATCTTTTGCATACCCCCAAGACCTTCCTTGTCACGGCATGCCAGAGCATACCTCTTTAAAAGGTCGGGAAGCGATTCCCTGATGCAAAGCTTGTAAGGATACCTATACCCCGAAACTCGCGTGCGCACCTCCGATACGCTGTCATTACCGGTCATAATCCGCGCCCCCCGATTATAGATTTGGATAGGATCTGATGCATATTATAAAAAAGGAGCTAATTTTCCATTGGATGATCTTCTAAGATAAACGGATTGATTTTACTGACGCAGAAGTAAATTTAAGATCAATATATAATTGCGCCGATCATTACAAGAGATTGCCAAAAAATCCACAAAATGTTTGAGATAATAATAGGTTTGTTGCGATGGGCGATGCCATAAAGAAGCCACGCTCCCTGAACAAGCACGTACAAGAACCAAGTGGCGACAGAGACCCCCTGGGCATTATGGGTTATAAAAATCCGGATAGCCTGCGGGGCCGTGGTCATCGGTCCGGCAAAGGCAATTACAAAAATAAGCGCATCAATCACTCGCACATACTTCTTTTTGTGCAAACGTTCGAACTTTTCGTTGTCAACGCTATGAGTGTGAATAAAGTGATGTAGTGGAAGTGACATATTCTAATATTAAATGCAAATAATCAAACTTAAATTCCATTTCGAACCGTGACACTGACATAAAAAAGACATTCTAATCCACTCCCTGTAAAGTGGTTTTGTTACAAACATTTAAGAAAGGAGGAAAAGGAGATTCAAACCTCCTGGGGCGGCATGTGCCGCCCCGTAGATGAAATTCACAGCAACCCAGACCCAAAACCTGCCAAAATTGCCGGCAAGTGCCAGCCGTCAATCGTCCCTTGGGAGTGAAAACTGTGTCAGCGTCTTGGTTGTTGATAGAGGGTGGTGAGCATCATACGTAACCCCGTGCCCCACACCCACGTCCCCGTGCTTCGCTGCTGACAGATACTCGAGCACGGGTTTCTCAACTCCATCGATCTTGTACGTGAGCAGTATAGAGCTTTCGCTCACATCTATCCGCCCGACGACCTTGCCTTGAAAGGTTCTCACGTCCCTCAAGCTTCCTGTGATTTCACCCTCCTGTAATGTACCTGAGCTCATCTCATACCTGCCTTTTGTAGAGTTTTAGTGATCTTTCTTAAGGTTTTTAACAAGATTTTGCCCAATTCTTAAATCAATCATAACAAAGATATAAAAAAATAAAACCCCTAAGATTTTATGTTTTTTGATTTTATAATTCTTCCGAAAACTACTACCGAACAAAACTAATATTTCACATGTTTCATTGGTGCCCCCGAGAGGATTCGAACCTCTGGCCTAGGCGTTAGGAGTGCCTCGCTCTATCCAACTGAGCTACGGGGGCGAAGTTGCCATTCCTGACCCCAATCCGGAATCCAATTTTATTATATAGATTCTGAATCAAGTTCAGAATGACAAAAACTAATGTTTAAATTTTAGGATTTAGATATTGTTTAGAATTTCCCCGCCTGCCGGACGGGCAGGGATGTTAGAAATTAGGATTTATGCCCTAGAACATCACTTTGTGGTCCGGTCTGGCCCAATCGTGTATTTCTTCCTCGCTAAACCAGTGCTTAATCTCATTTTCAGCTTCTTCCGGTGTTTCTGAGGCATGAATCATATTTTTAACAGACCTTTTCTGGACATTTGCAGCAGCCGGTGAATCTACGGAGTAATCGCCCCGAATAGTACCGATGGGGGCCTTTGCCGGAAGAGTGGGTCCTACAATTTTTCGAATCATTTCTATAGCATGGATGCCTTCTATAACCATCGCCACCACCGGCGCCTCTGTCATATAATCAACCAGCCACTTGCGAACCATTTCGCCTGCTTTCTTCTTGTCTGTTGTGCCCATAACTTCCTTCGGATCAATGCCAAGCTCCTTGAAGGTTGTAAATCCCTTTTCGCCAAGCCTCTCTATCCATTTATCATCCTTCGGATAATGGTCGTTTATATGGTCGATCGAAGGTTTTACCATTTTCAAAGCCACGATTTTGAGTCCCCTTTGCTCAAACCTTTTGATCGTTTCGCCGATTAATGCTCTTTGCACGCCGTCCGGTTTTACTAAAACTAAGCTTCTCTCAATTTGTATTGACATAATTTATCCCTTGTTTGTCATTCTGGCCAGACCTGTTCCGGCTTGATAGGAATCAGTCCAGAATCCTTTCCTTTAATTATAAATTTCGAATTAAAAATTGGCTTCAGCCTTCTAGTATTTTAGCAAATTTTTGCTCATTTTCATAGGGGCCAATGATGGCCAGTTTAAGTTTCTCCGGCTTGAAAATGTCATTTGCCACCCTTAAAACGTCATCAAGAGCAACTTTGTTGTATAGTTTAATCCTTTCTTCCAGCGTCAGCGCTTTCCCGCCGATAATCTCCTCCAGCCCGTTCTGGTCGGCAACATTGATTGAGTTTTCCTCCGATAGCGCCATGGTCCCGAAAATATAATCTTTAGCCCTTTTCACCTCTTCTTCTTTGATGCTCGATCCGGCTCTCAAGAGTTCATTTCTTATGATTTTCACCGCCTCCTCGGTTTTGGCCACATTCAAGCCGGCCCTTACCGTAAACATACCGGTGTCATGATTGCTCTCATCAACTGCTTTTATGTAATACGCCAAGCCCCTCTTCTCCCGCACTTCCATGAAGAGCCTTGAGCTCATATTGCCGCCTATAATCGTTGCCAACAAATCTGTGGCAAATCTGTCCGGGCTGTTTACATCATAAGATTCAAGACCCATGTAGACATGCGCCTGCTCGGTATCTTTTTTGCTCAAACGGACTCTTTGGTTGTAAATCTTATTTGTTCGTTTGCCCGCATAATCGTCCGCACCCTCGGGAACATCGCCAAAATATTTTTCTATTCTGTTTGTGTAATCATCAGGCAAATTGCCGGCGCATGAAACAATCACATTTCCGGCGGTATAATATTTGTCCCTGTACTGCTTCATAACATCGGAGGTTATGGATTTGATTACATCTTTCTCGCCTATAACGCTTTGCGCCATTTGCTGGTTTTCGAACAGAATTTCTTCGAAAATATCAGAAATGTTATACATGGGCGTATCTTCATACATGTTAATCTCTTCGATGATTGTGCCGCTTTCTTTTTCAATTTCCTTCTGAGCCAAAACGGAGTAAAAAGTCATATCGGAGAGAATGTCCAGAGACTTGTCGAAGAATTTCTTGTCGGCCTGGATGTAGTAACCGGTAAATTCCTTGCTGGTAAAGGCATTGTACTTTGCTCCCATGCTGTCTGTTTCACGGGCGATATCCGGAGCAGTCTTCCTTCTTACAGTTCCCTTAAAGCACATGTGTTCAAGGAAGTGGGATATCCCGTGAATTTTCGGCGTTTCATTTCTGGACCCGGTTTTTATAACCACCAGGACGCTTGCCGCCAAGGTGCCCTTGCTTTTCTGTCCTATAATTCTAAGCCCGTTTTGTAATGTATGCTTTGCTATCATCTTCCACCTTTGTCATTCCCGACCTGATCGGAAATCTATTTAATATTTTGAATGGGAATCTGGAATTTAGAATTTTTTGTCATTCTGGCCCGCTTCGACTCAGTGAGGCGAGCCTGACCAGAATCTTTCACTTGAAAATTGAATCATTGTAAATTCATTGAAAATTGTGAAATGTAATTTGAAAATTGCATCTCACCCCTTTTTGAGATGCTTAACGTGTCTTCGAATATACCATGCGATTGCGATAACTATCACTATGCCAACTGCCAAATCTGCTTTGTGAAAATAGGCTCCGAGAGTATTCCAGTTCGCCCCAAGCTTATACCCGACGTATGCCAAAAAAATCGACCATGGCAGAGCGCCCAAAAAAGTGTAAAGACTGAAAGTGCCGACATTCATCTCGCTTACTCCAGCCGGTAGGGAGATAAATGTTCTGACCACCGGGATGAGACGGGTGAAGAAAACCGTGCTCTTGCCATGTTTATCAAACCATTTATGGGCTCTTTTGATGTCGTGATGCGAGATCAAGACATACTTGCCGTATTTTTCAACCAGCGGCAATCCGCCCCATTTGCCAACGTAATAAGCCAGAAGCGATCCGGCCAAGTTTCCAAATGCTCCGACAACGCCGACTAAAATCAAGTTAAACTCACCCTTAAACGCCAGATATCCCGAAAATGGCATGATAATCTCAGAGGGCAGAGGGATGCAGGCCGATTCGATGGCCATCGCCAAAAAAACGCCAAAGTAGCCAAGGGATGAAATGGCGGAAATTATCAAGTGAGCTATTTGTTCTACAAAACCTGTAAACATGACCTTCTCATTGTAGCGGAATAATTGTCCTAAGGCTAGCAATTACTGAGCAAAATTGATTGGGAATTGAAAATTTATTGAAAATTATAAATTGAAAATTGAAAATTGCTTGATTAAACCCTTTACACACCATATCCGCTTTCCTATAATGAAGATGTTAATGTAATGAGGGTATGATATGGCACTTTCGTGGGACTTATTCGTAATAGTATGCTTTGCGGTGATGGCAGGCGTTGGCGCCGTTTTGGGCCGCGGCAAAGCCTTAAACATATTGCTGGGTTCGTTTATGGGATATGTTGTTGCAACAGAACTCGGAGCGCTAGTCTTTGACCAGGCAAAGCACTTTGCCCATACGGAAAACTTTTCTTTATTTTTAGTAAAAATCGTATTGTTCTTTGCCACGATAATTATTCTAAACGCTAAAACCGAACTCGGCGGAAAAGGCGGAGATGACTCATCCATGATTATCAATCTAATCTACGGGCTCTTAGCCGCCGGCTTCATGGCAACAGCAATTTTATCATTCCTGGATCCGGCAGAAAAAGCCAGTTTACTTGCAAGCTCAAATCTCCTGACAAAAATAGATCAGCTAAAGCTAGTCTGGATAGTCGCGCCAATCGGCTTTCTCTTTATCGCTGATTTTGTAAAAGGCAAAATCTCAAGCTAGATTTTCAAAAAATTAAAAAATCTCCGGAAACGGAGGTTTTTTTTACTTGGCGGGTCGCTGGATTATTTTATATTCTCAAATCGTCCATCTTCATAAGGCGGAAAACAAATTTCATAGACAATTAAGTCTGAATCTTTCTCTGCTTGCCATTGCATTCTTTCACCAACATTTACAATTACTGGCTGAACTTTTGCCTTAACGGCATACACTTTCTCTTCGCCGTTGGTTTTAGTTATGACAAGCCTACCTTTGCCAGAAATATATCCTTCAATCGTCCTGTCCCCTTTAAGAACTTTTTGTAACGGGGTTTTCTTGCTCGGCTTGATTTTTATAATACCAAGATCTTTACTCTCATCATCAATGAAAGAATATATATCGCAACTCACTCCGTCAGTAACTTGCATTGTTTCGACGAAAGAAACCGGCTGCTCATTGCCCTCAAAGTTGAAACTTTCTAGCATCTTCACTGTGGTATGTAGTCTTACTATTTTCTTGGTGGGTCGGCTGGGATTCGAACCCAGGACATCCTGCTTAAAAGGCAGGCGCTCTACCAGCTGAGCTACCGACCCACACCAATTGTCATTCCCGCGAAGGCGGGAAGCCAATACTGATTATATAGATTCCGGATCAAGTCCGGAATGACAAATTAACTATGCTATTTTACCAAATTTCAGCATGATAATCAATCCTTATAAATAAGAAAAACGCTCTCATTTCACTGGCACAAATGACAAAAATCTTCCGAAACTAAAAAACAACACAAATTGTGACGATAGAAATAATTTGTGTCATAAAATCCCCATCAACCAACAAACCAATTCACCCATTAACCCATCTAGAATGGCCAGAATTTTGGCTTTTCTTTGCCTTCTTCTTTGGCAAATTCTTCCAGGAGTTCTTTTTGTTTCTTCGTCAGCTTCTCCGGCACACGCACTTTGATGGTCACTAAATGATCGCCGCGTTTACCTCCTCCAAGATGAGGCACACCTTTGCCGCTAAGTTTGAATACTTTTTCACTCTGAGTTCCTGCCGGAATCTTGAGCTTCACATTGCCGTCAACGGTCGGCACTTCGATAACCGTGCCTATTGCCGCTTCAGCAAATGAGATGACGGCCGTATTCATGAGGTTATAGCCCTCTCGTTTAATCTTATCATCCGGCCTAACGCGAATGTGCACATAGAGATCGCCGGTCGCGCCGCCTTTCATGGCCTCGCCCAATCCCGAGAGCCGAATTGTCTGCCCATCGTCGACACCGGCCGGGATTTTGACTTTTACCTCTTTTCCAGTTTTAACAATTCCCTTGCCCTTGCAGACCGAGCATGGCACCTTCGGCACTTTGCCTTGCCCTTGGCATTCCTCGCAGATAGCCGTCTGGGCAAATGCGCCGAGAATTGTTCGTCTGGTCGTCTGTGTCTTGCCGGCGCCATGGCAAACCTTGCACTCCACCATTTCCGCGCCTTTTTCCGCGCCTGACCCGCCGCACTTTTCGCATTCAAAATGTTTGTTCAGCTTGATGTTCGTTTCTGTACCGAAAACAGCGTCTTTAAAGTCGACGGTAATAGCTGTTTCCAAATCGGCACCGCGTCTAGCTCGCGACCTTCCGCCGCCTCCGCCAAAGAATGTTTCAAAAATGTCGCCAAACCCGCCGAGATCGCCAAAATCAAAGCCTTCGAAACCGCCGGCATAACCTTGTCCGGCCTGCTGCTGATACTGCTGCCAGTTGAATCCGCCCGACGGATCGGTGGAGCCAAACTGATCATAAGCTTTTCGCTTCTCAGGATCAGAAAGGATCTGGTAGGCCTCGTTAATCTCTTTAAATTTCGCCTCAGCTTCAGCTCCACCGCCTTTATCCGGATGATACTTTAAAGCCAGCTTGCGATAAGCCTTCTTAATTTCGTCCACTCCGGCGTCCTTCTTGACGCCTAGTATTTCATAATAATCTTTTTTCATCACTCTACTAATTACAAATCCTAAACGAATCTACCAATATTACAAATCAATGCAAATTCTGTTTTGGGAGGGTCAGACCCTTGTCACTTACAAGGGTCTGACCCTCGAAGCAAATCCTAATCGTACGTCATTCTGGCTTGTCCAGAATCTATCTTCATTATATGTAAATTTTCTTAAAAATGCTTCTTAAAAATTCATGGGCGGGGCGCCAATGGCGCCCCGCCTGTACCCAATCTTTTCTTTGGGATTTTCCCCCATTGATCAGGGAGAACCCGGCACCGGGGAGCTGCACTGCCAGGTGCAGTCATCGAAGGTAATATCCTTCAAGTTCTCGTCCTTGGTCAGCTCCGGTTTTGTGTATGGCTCTTTCCCCATCCAATCACCTCCTCTGGATCTCTTTTTAAACTCCGAGGCATAAATATTAGGCTTCGCAGTTACAGCTTCCGTGATGGCATCCGAAATAGCCATCTTCAATCTCGTCATCACGGATTCCCAGGCCGTATTTTTCGCCGAATTCACCGAGAGGCATTCCGCTGTAAAAGTCGTGGAACATCTCATCGGATTCTGCTTGCGTGCAGGAAGGATCTCTTAATTTTTCTATGATCCTTTCCCCCACTCGCTCCGCCTCTATCTCGGAAGGCAGGTCCCAGACGGCCACCAAACCGCCAATGAACCATTTTTTGAGATTATTCACTGCCTTCACCTCCTTTACATTCGCAGTGTTTACAGGGTTTCTCGCAGTCGCACTCGGGTTGAGTTGGAGCTTCAACGCACTCGAAGCTCCCGCTCATCTCGGGTTTTTCATAGGGCTCCTTGCTCTCTGTCAATCGTCGTCTCCTTGGTGATTTTGGGTGCTAAACAAATGACTGTAGTTGCGTTGCGGATTATCTCTCGTTTCATCACAAAGATCACAACGCTCATGGTCCGTAAAGAAACTGCCAAGATCATCTATCCCTTGTGTGATGATCCCCGTTCTTCTCCAAATGTGAGGTTGAGCTGAATTTGGACAATAGAAAGTTTCTCGCACCTTTACGATAAAGTCCCTTATCTCTTCTTGACTCAACTTTCGAATCTCCCTCGGGTTCCAGTAATCCAGAAAAACCTCCTCAAGAATTTTTTCAATATTAGGAAGAGACATCTTACACCTCCAAATTGTTGTTGGTACGCCATTTGAATTGGTTCGTAGATTTTACCATCATTAAGCTAAAATGTACAGGTTATTGCTTGCCCCGCACATAGTTTCAAGGGTAGATTCATTCGCCGTCAGGCGCTTTGAATTATGTGCGGGGAACCCAATCGGGTGCGGAAAAATGATTCTTCTGCACCCTGTTGGATCCATGAATAGAACTCACTAATGTTTGTCATCCTGACGTAAGAAAGGATCTCATGAGATTCTTCGTTCCTCAGAATGACGGAGAACTTCTGCTGGAAAGGTCAGACCTTTCAAAGGTCTGACCTTTTTTCAACAAGCCCTATTTCTCTTCTTCCTTCTTATCCTCGTCAACCACTTCGCCCTCTACCGGCCCCTCGTCGGTCTTCGCGTCTTCGCCTCCGACATCTGGCTTCTGACTTCCGGCATCCGAACCCTCATACATCTTCGCGCCAACCTTTTGGATTACTTCAGACAGCTCGTCATATGCTTTTTGAATAGCGTCCTTGTCATCTTTGTCTTTAATCTCGCGAAGCGCCTTGACCTTCTCCTCCACTTCCTTCTTCTCGTCGTCCGTTACCTTATCGCCGGCATCTTTGACGGTCTTCTCCGAAGTGTAAATCAAGGAATCTGCCATATTTCTGATCTCAACCAGCTCTTTCTGCTTCTTGTCTTCCTCGGCATGAGCTTCTGCATCCTTTCTCATCTTCTCGATTTCTTCCTCAGATAACCCGGATGAAGATTGGATGGTTATGTGCTGTGATTTACCGGTAGCTTTATCCTTGGCAGATACGTTCACAATTCCATTGGCATCGATATCAAAGGTTACCTCAACCTGAGGAATGCCTCGCGGTGCCGGCGGGATACCGTCCAGGATAAATCGTCCAAGCGACTTGTTATCCTTGGCAAATTCACGCTCACCTTGCAGGACATTAATCTCTACAGAAGTCTGGTTGTCAGCGGCTGTTGAGAATACCTGCGAAGCCGATGTCGGGATAGTGGTATTTCTCTCGATTAATCTGGTTGAAACCCCGCCAAGTGTCTCGATACCAAGTGAAAGTGGTGTTACATCCAAAAGCAGGACATCCTTCACCTCTCCGCCAAGCACACCACCCTGGATAGCAGCGCCGATCGCCACCACCTCGTCAGGATTTACGCCTTTCAGCGGGTCTTTGCCGAAGAACTCCTTCACCTTCTTCTGCACAAGCGGCATTCTCGTCATACCGCCGACCAGGATCACCTCGTTCACCTCTTCCTTTTTCACTCCGGCATCTTTCAAAGCCTTTTCAACCGGCTTTAATGTCTTGTCGACTAGCTCGCCGACGATTGATTCGAATTTAGCTCTTGAAAGCTTCATGGTCAAATGCTTCGGTCCTGATGCGTCAGCCGTGATAAACGGAATATTAATCTCCGTCTCCATCGCAGAAGAAAGCTCAATCTTTGCCTTCTCAGCCGCTTCCTTTAATCTCTGCAAAGCAGCTGTGTCTTTCTTTAAGTCCACACCTTGGTCTTTCTTGAAATCCTCCGCCAAATGGTCGATCAGGTGCTGGTCGAAGTCGTCACCGCCAAGGTGAGTATCACCATTGGTTGACTTCACTTCGAAGACGCCATCGCCAAGCTCAAGGATAGAGATATCAAATGTTCCACCGCCAAGGTCGTAGACGGCAATCTTCTCTTCCTTTTTCTTGTCCAGCCCGTATGCCAGCGCGGCTGCGGTCGGCTCGTTGATAATTCTCTTTACTTCCAAACCGGCAATCTTTCCGGCGTCTTTAGTTGCCTGTCTTTGTGAGTCGTTGAAGTAAGCCGGCACGGTGATGACCGCTTCAGTCACGCTACCACCCAGGTATGCCTCAGCATCAGCCTTCAGCTTCTGTAAAATCATAGCTGAGATCTCAGCCGGTGAGTAGCTTTTAGCCTGTCCGGCCTCTGACGGACCCATCTTCACCTTCACTCCGCCGTTTCCTTTTTCAATTTTGTACGGCATGAGCTCGATGTCGCGCTTCACTTCCGCATCGTCAAACTTTCGCCCGATTAATCTCTTTACTGAGAAAATCGTGTTCTCATGGTTTATGACTGCCTGCCTTTTGGCCGCTTGTCCGACTAGCCTCTCGCCATCTTTGGTCATCGCCACGATGGACGGTGTGGTCCTTCCACCTTCAGCGTTCGGGATAATGGTGGCCTTTCCGCCTTCCATCACCGCCATGGCTGAGTTGGTTGTACCAAGGTCAATTCCGATAATTTTTCCCATTTTTATTCCCCTTTCTTTAATGTTTTTTTCTTATATTTATTTGATTTTTTAAATAATCTATAATTTTCTGTAAATTTTCTTCATCCACATTGTTATAGATTGCATCTTGAAGTATTACGCTCATTTCCTCATCTTCCCCAAGCTTTTGATAAAGCTCCGTAATTACTCTATTCAATTCCATCACCTTGTCCATCTTATTCCTCCTTTCTTAATCATTTAATCTGAAATGTTCTTTGCATTTCTCATTTTCACATTCATATATCCACTTTGTTGCCGAATTTTTTGTCTTGCTAGCCGATGGACGGCTATTGCCAATTCCTGTATTTCTCGCTTTGAAACCACATTTTGGACATTTTACTTCTTCCATTTTTTCTCCTAGCTTCATCTAAAAAATATTAACCTTACTGCCAAAGCTATTAGACCCAGAACGCCAATGATAATTGCGGTTTGGCCCCACATCGAACCAGCACCATATAACATTTTATTGACTTGTTCCTTTGTCCTTTGAGAAGCAATCACAGGTCCTACAAATAAAAGACTAACTAAGAACCCCGCGATCACTCCCCAAAAACCGAATGTTAAAAAGCTTTGTTTTAAAACCAATCCCCAGATTCCAACTGCAATTCCGTAAAATGCGATTAATTCTAGGGAGGCCATAATCGCTGGCGCAACAGCTTCGCTTATGTTAATAGGTGTGCCGGCTGCGTTTATTTTTTCACCTATCTCTTTCAAAATTTTGAGGTCTTCCGTGTTTTTGCCTTGTGATTCAGCTTCGGCAATTAATTTATCGGCCAAATCAGCTTTCATTCTTAAAGTTTTTAGGTAGAAAGTGCCTTTATTGTCATACGCAGAATTATCTATTCCAAAATTACAGGCAGTATACTTTCCATTTAGATAATTTTTCCTGGCATATAAACTTGCCATGATTTTACCTTTTTCGTCTAAATTTTCGAACTCCTTTGTTTTCATTTTTTCTCCTTACTTGGCTAATTTAACCTTCGCATACCTCAATACCTTATCTTTATATATGTATCCCGGTTCGTATTCTTCGATAATCTCATTCGACTGCTTGCCCTTTGCCGGCTCCATGTGTATCGCTTCGTGCAGGTTCGGGTCGAACTGATTTCCGACTGTCGGAATTCGCTTGATGCCCATTTCTTCCATTTTGGCTACGAACTGCTTCTCTACCGCAAGCATCCCTTGCGCCCATTCATTTCCTTCTAATTCTTTAGGGAAATGGTTTCTGGCCCGTTCGAAGTTGTCAAATACCGGCAGAAGCTCCTTAATCGTTTCCAACTTGCCGTAATCAACCATTTCTGACTTTTCCCGCTCTGCACGCTGGCGAAAATTAATGAAATCCGCCTGCGCCCGCTGCAGCATTTCCTTGAGGGCTTGGTTCTCCGACTCTAGATTCGGCATCTCCTTTTTTGGTTGTTTTTTCTTGGCCATGTTTGCTCCTAATTTCTAATCAGCAATTTTCAATTTCCAATCAATTATACTTTATGCTCTAGATCCCTCGACTACGCTCGGGATGACAGTGATGGGGTTTTGTCATTCCGACCGACACTACGCTAGTAGCGAGCGGAGGAATCCCTTTTCATTATTATCTTTAAAAATCATCTGATAAATCTCTCCATGTTGGATTCTTGGTTTGGATTAAACTTTCTTTCTTTTTTCTGCTCCAATTCTTAATTTGTTTCTCCCTTTTGATTGCCTCTTCAACATTATTCGTTTCTTCAAAGTAAATCAGTTTATGGCATTTGTATTTTTTACTAAATCCTTCGACTAAGTTATTTTTATGTTCATAATTTCTTCTTGCTAAATCATTTGTCATACCAGTGTAGAGGGTGCCGCTTTCGCTAGCCATGATGTAAACATAAAATTTATACTCTTTTCTCATGCTTTTTTAAGGGATCCCTCGGCTCGTCGCTCCGCGAAGTCGCTCGGGATGACAACACTTTATTCTTTATTCCAAATTCCCATTCAACTATTCGATTATTCCATTATTTAATATTCTTAGACTCCCAACTCGCTTTCTAGCAGATCTCTCGTCCTCATCACTAGCGGTATTACCCTCTCATAAGGCATTCTGGTCGGTCCCAGCACTCCGAGATACCCCCTTGTACTCTGAGGCAACTGAACCCTCGAAACCACCAGCGAACACCCTGCCGACTTGCCTACGGGCGACTCTTTGCCGATTAATACCATAAAATCCTTTGAACTAGGCAATTCCCGTAGAAGTCCTTGTAAATTGTCTATCATATTTGCGACTTGAAGTACTCGGTCGTTGTCATAGAACTCCGGCTGGCGGAATAGATTTGCGAGGCCGTGAGAATAAATTTCCTGACCCATGGAGCTTATAGCCACATTTCTGGTCATATCGGCGAGCGCCATAGCCGCCATGTCAAATCTGCGTTCAAAATGCGAATGCATAGCCGCGATTCTCTTCTCCAGTATGCCTTCCTCGCGCCTTGAGACTTCCTTTTCTTCCTTTTGAACCATATCTACGAAGTATCTGTAGCCTTTTTCGGTAGGTACGCGGCCGGCTGAAGTGTGCGGCTGCATTATAAATCCGCCTTCTTCCAGCATAGCCATCTCAGCACGAATCGTAGCTGAGGAGTAAGGAAAAGCGTACTTCCTGACCAATGTCAAAGAGCCAACCGGCTCCGCCGTATTAACATACTCCCTGACTATAGCTTCAAGAATGGCTTCCCTTCTACTGGTCATGAATTTACCTCACATTCACGGGATTTGTAGTGATTTATAGTTGCTAATGGCGACTAATGGTCGGAAAAGTCACAAAAAGTCCCTACCAATCACTACTTAGCCCCCTTATTTTAGCACTCTCGGTGTCCGAGTGCTAATAAAATATAGCAATACCAAATACAGTTGTCAATACCCTATTTTGACAAATTGGGGTCTTTAAGGTAAAATAAGCTTATTGGTAGGAAAAATTATGAGGGCTTTCCCCTCTTTTTTAAACTGCAAGCACATACGGAGGTTATTATCATGAGCAACCAAGCGAACTGCTTCAGAGGTCTTCCTAGGGAAAGCGTAGCCTGCATTTCTTTTCCCTCAACTCTTTTCGATGAATTTCAGGAACAACTACGCGAAGCGGCAAGAGTGAGGAACAAAGGCTGGTATTTTTTCCGTGAAAGCACGTACAATCGCACATCTCACTGCTTTCTGGAAATTAAGACGCCCAACTGCTACGAAGAGTTCAAGGAGTTCTTCGCAGGCTTCTGCGATGAGCATGAACTAAGCCACGAATTCTGACAACCTTGCAAGACAGGACCCGAACGGAGGTGTTATGATAACTGTCCAAACCAGCAAAGGAACTGGCAATGGAATTACAGAAAGGCAGGTGTACATAGACAGCCTCGAGGATGAGGATGAGGGCGATGTAGCTGTACAAGTAGAAAACGGCAGGAGATATAACTTTGACTACGAGTATGCCTGTGCAATGCTAGCATACTCAAAAGGCGCCCTGCCGACTGTCGGTTATCTGGAAGTGAAAGCCTATCTTTATCCACACAAGAAGGTTGAACTCACGGTTTTGCGGGTAGGCGACGCGATCAAGGTCACTACCAAAGACGGATGGGAAGTCGACTTCGAGAAAGAAGATTTCGTGGACATGCTCTTGATCGGTATCAGAAAGTTCACCGACAGGGGATATGTCAGGATTCTTCACCGTCCGCTTAAGGAGGATTAACCCTACCCCACACCTCAAACATTCGCACCTTGATCAAGGCGGCCCGCCCGGGCCGCCTTTTTCTTTTGCCAAAAACTTAGTTTACCCTGAGCACAAAATTATTTTTTGGCTTTGCTTAAGCATTTTAGACAAAAAAAGTCGAGTAATGTCAACAATTTGGAACAGGGTTAGTTAATATTTTAGCTATGTATAAGGGATTATTGCGATATTCTCGGTGGATAAATTTGAACTGAAATTCCACCAGATATTCAGGCAGTATTTCCTTATGGATATGATGGTAGCTTCTCCTTAAGAATGTCTTGAATAATCCCCAGACTCTCTCAATAGGAACTGTTTTCTCAAGCTGTCCTTTTTCATGTATCTCGGTGTCATGGGCATAGCCCATAAACTCTATCCCTTGATATGAACTCCAGCCGTCAGAGATTATCTTTGAGTCAGTCTCAATGTTACTAAAGATAAAGCCTTCTACCGAGTCCTGATCCCTGTCAGGAATAACCTCCAGCCTTACGTCGGCAAACAAAACATCCACTGCCCCCATGACAAGGGCCTGGTTGCCTGTTTTCTTCTTTCCCACGAAACATTCATCACAGGCAAAGATACCTGATATCTTACCCTTATCCAAACTTGCTTCAAGCCCTTTCCTTATCTTAGAATAGTTAAGCCTTGAGGTCGGATATGACACCCCGAGCCAGTCAATGACATCTTTGTGGGTCTTGTTGTTGCCGAAACAATGGAGAAGATAATATATCTGCTTAAAATCAAGGTTGGAATGTTTGAATCCGGTTAAACTCTTTAAAGAGAACTTATGCCTGCATTTAGAACAGTGGTATCTTTTGTCTTTTCCTTTCATTTTTCTCACATACTTCTTTTTGTGGCATTTAGGGCATTCAATATGCTTGCCTAAATTGCCCCTTAATTTCTTCCTTGCTTCAGTTTCCGTCAAGTCAGTTAATAATTCTTTTCTCATGAACAGATGGCCTCCTTTCCACCTCTAGTTTACCTTATGTTTATCGGCAGATCTGTTCCAAATTGTTTATATAACTCCAAATTCTTTAAATTGACTTTCGTACTTGGATATGGTAACATTTATGGGTTAGTTTATCAATTATGTTTATTCTAATTTAGATTCTGGTCAAGCCAGAATGACAAGGAACAAAAAATGTCAGTAATATGTCAAGTTTGCGGCAAAAAGCCTTTGACAGGCCACAACGTCTCCCACTCCCACAGGAAAACAAAGAGACGCTGGCTTCCCAATATCCAAAAAACGGTCATCATGGTTGACGGCAAAGAACAAAAAGTCAAAGCCTGCGCCAGATGCATAAAGACCCAATCAAAAATCCGCTAAGTAGCGGATTTTTCAATTTACAATTTTTAATTTTTAATCAAGGATCAATGCTTTAATACAAAAACAAACAAGGACACACCTTGCAAAATGCGGGGGCAAGGAATGTCCTTGTTTTGAAAAGCTGATTTTTTAAATTCAAATCTTATCTTTGCGGCTATCGGTTCGAAAAGCAAGTCTGGGAGTGAACGACCCTTTAAAAAGAATTTTGTTTGAGCTTGCGAGTTAATTTTTTAAAAGATGAGAGAACGAACCAGGCGACACTTTGAGAGACCGCTCAAGCCGCGATTTTTACTCTACTTTTTCTAAAAAAGTAGAAAGTGAAAATTAAATTTTAGCTTCTGGGTCAGACTTGGGATGAGGAAACGGATTCTGGACAAGCCTGCCTGCCGGCAGACAGGCCAGAATGAAGCAATGAATTAGCTTTTGAGCACCACCACCTTCATCTCTTCCGGCAGATCTTTTTTTGCAACCTTAAGCCTGTCTAAGGTTTCCGGCGTTTCGCCCATTTCTTTAATAAACTTGTCAACTGGATCAAGCGGAATATCAATGCCTGTGTCTTTGTAATGCATGGGGATAACTATCTTGGGACCGATATCGTTTACGACCTTGACGGCGGTTTTGGCGTCAATTGTATAAGTTCCCCCAACCGGCACCATCAGGATATCAACCCCGTCAACTTTCTCCAGTTGTTCATTATCGAGCTCCACTCCCAAATCACCGAGGTGGCAAATCACAACCCCATCTATTTCCATGGTAAAAATGGTATTATTGCCTCGCTCTTCTCCCTTTGAGTCATCATGAAACGAATCAATGCCCTGAAAAAAACTCTCCTTAACTTCGTATTCACCGGGTGAGTCAAGCAGCAGAAAATCTCCCCTTACGCCTTCTTTGTAGTTATGATCCTGATGCTGGTGGCTGATTGTCACAACTTGCGCCTCCACTTTTGGCATTTTTTTGCTGATTTTCGGATGGTTGTAGGGATCGGTAACAACCGTTAGATTTTTTCCGGCAATTTTAAAGCACGAATGCCCTAAATGAGTTATTTCCAATTTTACCTCCTTTTTAAACACTCAAGATGTCCGGTACAAAACCTGAGAAACCAGGCATTTTGAGTTGCGCAATAATTTTTTTAATTTTTAATTTTTAATTTCGAATTATTTTTCGGCCACTCTCTGATTATAACATGGATGCTCGATGCCACCGGCACGGCCAGAATCACCCCGACGATGCCAAACAGTTTGGCGCCTATTAGCATAGCTGTAATAATAATAACAGGGTTCAAGCCTACGGCCTTTCGCATAATTTGAGGAACCAAGACGTGGTTTTCCGCCTGTTGTACGAAAACATAGAAAGCGCCAACAATGATAGCCATAACAGGGCTTATAAATAATGCCACTAAAACTGCGGGGATAGCGCCAAGGACAGGTCCAACCATCGGTATGAGTTCTGTAAATGCCGCAACAAGAGCCAAAATCGCCGCGTACGGAATATGCATGATCCAAAGCCCGATGAAAGTGGCAAGCCCAACACTGAAAGAAAGCAAAAGCTGCGCCCTGAACCAAAGGCTCACTTTTCGCGTTATATTGCCAAACATCTTGGTAAAAGTCGCCCGGCGGCTTTCTGGCACAAAGGCGGCCACTGTTTGCTGCATGCCGTTTTTAAGCGACAAAACATATGCGCTTATTACAAACACGACAACAAACGAGCCTATGCCTGAGAATATACCGAAAACTTTATTCGAAACTACCCCTATCTGCCAATCCTTAAAAATCATGGGGATGCTTTGCAGGAAACCATTGATTTGATCTTGGTATTCTTTTGGCCATGAAGAAATCGTGTTCTGTATATCACCGGCATAAATGTCTTTATTGGCAATCAATGTGCTTACCTGCCGGCTTACCACCGGAGCAATGATGCTAATTAGCGCAAGAACAGCCGCTATAAAAAGCAGGTAGATTGAAAAAACTCCGATCCATCTGGGAAATTTAAATTTCTTCTGCAGTTTGTCAACGGCAGGCTCAAGCGCGGCCGCTATAATAAAGCTAATGACCAAGAGAATCAGGACGTCTCTTATGAGGAAAAGGAAAAATACAAAGAGTAAAATCCCGATTATCTTCAAAACCGTATATGTTGATATATCAAGTTTTACTGTTTCCTTTTCCATTTAGCCTTCTTGTTCTTCTTTTTTGACAGATGTCTTAAGGCCTTTTGCCTCGCCTGTTTCATCTACGTAATCTATCAAGACATCCTTGGGGCTTGCCATTATTTCAGTCATAAACCTATCAAACATTACTTTTCTGGTTTCGAACTCGTCTAGACTCATGAGTGAGAAGTTGACCTCCTTTTTCGCCTCTTTCTCAAGCTGGGCGACAAAGGTTTTGAGTCTTCGCCTGTTTACCTTGCCTACTATAAAGAAGTCTACGGGAGAAGAGTTGTCCTTAACAAAATGTCCCATGAGCGCAGCGTATGAGACATCGCCCAGACCCTTGATTGCCTTTATCATATCTTTTTCGGCGCTGACCGGCTGTTTGCTTGCCGCTTTGGTAAAGATTTTTTTGAGCTCAGGATATATGTCAGCCTTTTTATTGGCTTTATAGTAAAGCTTGCCTTTCTTGCCCTGACTTACCACTATATCTAGGGCCTTTAAGTTTGCCAGTTCCCTTCTGACGGAGTTAATCTGTTCGTTTATAGTCCTGGTTATCTCTCTGACATAATATGATTTGTCTGCATTATTTAAAAAGAGAGATAGAAGTTTTGCCCGGGTTTTTGACCCAAAAAGTTTCTCGTACACTTTTCTTACTCCTTGTTTAGTAGAAGAATCTTAGCACAAGGCGGAAAGTTTGTAAAGAGTTTTATGGGTAAATTGTTCAAATAAATTGTGCGTTAGGTAACTAGGCGATTAGTTAAGCAGGTTCTGTGCCCTACTTACCTACGTACCTAATTCCTAATCAACTTAGCAACTGCTTTTTTGAAAAGCTCTCCGCGCTCTTTGTAATTTTTAAATAGTCCGAATGAGGCGCATCCCGGAGATAACAGGACCACATCACCAGCTATTGCGATTTTGTTTATCCTCTCTAACAGATCATTCATGTCTTCATATCCTTCCATAATGTCTGCTTGAGGGTTTGCCCGAAGAATCTTTTTCTTGATCTTGCCGGAAACGGCGCCTATTAAAAATACCGTTTTTGCCTTATTGGCGATAACCCGTCCCATTTCCTTATAATCTGCGCCTTTATCGCTCCCCCCGGCGATAAGGATAATGGGATCATCAAAAGAGTTGAGAGCGGCGATGGTGGTTTCAGGGGTTGTGGCAAAAGAATCATTGTAATACTTTACACCGCATACTTCGGCCACAAATTCCAGCCGGTGTTCTAGTCCTTTGAAATTTTTAACGGTTTTTCGGATTGAGTCTAAGTCGGCGCCGCCTAGGTATGATGCTGCCACCGCGGCACAGACATTCTCCAGATTGTGCCTCCCGCGAAGCTGCAAATCGCTGAATGAAGCGATTTTTTCTTCTTTGCCGTCTCTGGCCAGAATAACTTCATCCTTTTCGTTCACGTAGCAGCCTCTCTCAACTTTTTTCTTGGTTGAGACATCATACACCTTGCCCTTTGTCAGCGCCTTAAACGAGTTTGGAGTTTCGTAATCGATATTTATAACAGCAAAATCATCTTCTGTTTGATACTGAACAACCGACTTCTTCGCGTCGACATATTCTTCCCTGTTTGCGTGAACATCTATGTGGTCCTGGGTAATATTTAAAACTACCGCTATATCCGGGCTCTGCTCCAAATCCATGAGCTGAAAGCTGGAAAATTCTAGCACTGCGATCGAATCCTTTTTCAGCTTGTCAACAAACGTAATGGGTGGCACCCCTATATTTCCTCCCAAGAAAACATCCTTGCCGGCAGATTTAAGCGTTTCATAAATTAAAGATGAAGTTGTTCCTTTGCCCTTTGTACCCGTTACGCCTATTGTCTTGGCCGGGCATCTCTCCATGAAAAGCTTGGTTTGGCTTGTTATTTCTGTTCCGTTTCTTTTTGCTTCGACCAACTCCGGATTGAAGGCGGACAAGCCAGGCGACCTAAATACCACGTCATAGTCTGAGATGTTTCCCAATGCCTTATCGCCGACAAAAAAGTTTATTTTTTTATTTTTTAAGCCGGGATTCGCGGCAAAAAAATCCTTTTCATTTAAGGCATCGGCTATGTCTGCTTTGATTCCGTGTTTTCTCAAATACTCAAAAGTAGTTCGGCCCTCCAGACCGAATCCCGCTATCAATATTTTCTTGCCTTTATATCTTTTTAGCATTTTATATTCCTACAATGAAGCGATAATGAAGGCTAACGAACTTACAATCATTAACGCCGTTACAATAAATCCGAAAAATTTTACCCAACTCGGGTTGGTGTGCGCGCCCATGATCTTTTTGTCATTGCCGATTTTGAAAATAAATACCAGAAGCACCGACGAAATAATGCCGTTTATAACTGCCGTCCAGTAAAGCGCCGCAATAGGGTTTATGCCGATAAAGTTCATTAGAAGCCCTACAAGAGTCGAGGCGATAATGATGCCGTAGAACCCGTGCGCCCGCTTGTACTTCAAGCTTAGGCCTTCATGCCACTTCATCACTTCAGAAATTGCATAAGCCGAAGCGCCCGCCAAAACGGGGATAGCCAGAAATCCGGTTCCGACAATGCCGAGAGCAAAGATTAGGTATGCCATATTGCCGGCTAGAGGCTTGAGGGCCGATGCTGCCTGCTCGGCAGTTTGAATATTTGTAATGCCGTGGGCAAAAAGCACAAAAGCGGTGGTTATTATTATAAAAAGGAAAATGATATTAGTAAGTGACATGCCGGACAGTACATCTTTTCTCATTTCATGGATTTCTTCCTTAATGATAGCCGCGTACCGGTCACGAAGAGTGCCATCGTCTCGCTCTTCCTCTACTTCTTGCGCGCTCTGCCAGAAGAAAAGGTACGGCGAAATGGTCGTCCCGATAACAGCAATGTTTGCCATAAGAAAATCCTTGTTTAGCTCGATCTTGGGAACCACCAGAGAATGAGCCACCTGTATCCAATCCGGCTTGATAATGATGCCGGTAATCACATATGCAAGCAGCACAAGCACCAGCCACCTCAAATACTTGGCAAATGTGTGGTAAGAAAGAACGACGGTAGAAAATATAATTATGCCGGCAAAGACAATGGCAGACACCGCATAGTTGACTCCTGTAATCATTCGAAATGATGCTGCCATAGCCCCAAGATCAGCGCCTATATTTACAGTGTTAGCGATAATTAAAAGAACAATTAAAACAAAGACTGTGTCTCGACCGAACTTCTTTCTGAGTGCGCCGGAAAGCCCTTTGCCGGTTACGATACCGATCCTCGCACATGTTTCCTGAACGGCAGTCATAAGAGGCAAAAGATATAGCGCCAGCCAGGTAAGCTCGAGGCCAAACTGCGCGCCAACCGTTGAGTAAGTGCCAATGCCGGATGGATCGTGGTCCGCCGCTCCAGTAATCATACCGGGGCCAATTCTTTTCATTAGGCCTTTATGCTGGTGAGATTCCCTCTCGGCTTTCGGCTTTGCAAGGAAATTCTTCAAACTCTCCGCCGTCACATAAACCCGCCCGTTTTTGAGAACCGATTCCACATGGCGCGCCATTATCAAGTGCCTGGCGTAACGAAGCGGGATCTTAAACTCTTTTTCAAGCTGAGTCAAAGAATAGAGCTTTACGTTCTCTTTTTCCTGTTTTTTTGTCTTCGCTTCAATCATTGTTTATTAAAATCCTTAGTAACTTACAAACCAATCAGCTAGCAACTAATTCCTAATTAACTGCCCGTAAAATCAACTGTGTTGCCATTTGGAATGACATCTATCCAGGTTTGCCCCGGATTAAACTTAAATTCAGCGCCGTTTGCATCTTTAAAAACCGTCTGCGAAGCCCTATCTGCCTTTTCCCAAGTCCCTTCAATCTGCTTGCCGTCTATGTAGAATAAGGCCCGGCCGGAACCAATGGTACCGATGTGCGTGGTGGCTTCATTGTACCGGGTTAGCCCGTAGGAGAAGGTCGTAAATTCTACGACAACATTTTTAGGAGCAAGTTGACTGCCTGTTACTTTGTCTTTAAATGGCGCGCCGGCTAAGCTTCTAAGCCATGTGTTTGAGTTTCTGTCGTAAGTATAGACAGGATCATATTCCATGCCGGAGAAGTGAACCGTGAGCGTTGCTGAGTCCGGCCGTTCGGCAAGTGGCGCATCAGATTTGAAATCCAAGCCCTTGAAGTTGCTGGTTGACGGATAATGGTGCGCCAACCCAGCATCGCGCAGCTTGGCAGTTGTTGTATAAACATTGTGAGGCGCATAGCGAGAGTTGTCTCGCCAGAAATATGTGGCGTTGAAAAACTGATTGATATCCTGGATGTTGTAGGGACCGATTAAGTCAAGGGCGTCTACATTGCCGCCGACATGCGCAAGCAGAGCGTCATACTCGGTTGCCCAATCCAGAAAATAAGTTCGCACCGATCTGACGGGTCCGATTTCTGAGGATTCGTTTTCTTGGTAAAGAGCCAGAAATCTGGTGATGCCGCCTTCGGCGATTGTTTCATAGACGATGCTTGCCTTGTCCAGCCCCGATTGCGGCCTGGCATCAGGGTGGTTTTCAACGACCACTGCCAGTATTTTTCTATCATTTACAGATGGGTCAACCTTGATACCCTCGAGTTTTGACTGAACCCTATTATCTTTGGTGGTTGTAGTCGTTAGGTGGATTATTTTCTGCACCGGCAATTCTTTGGGCGCGGTAAAGGCAAGGTAGATTAAAACTCCGCCAACCACGACCAAAACAGAAGCTATCAAGAGAAAATACTTGTTTTTAAAAAGTTTTTTTGCGTAAGATCCAAAATGTCTAAGCTTTGCCATGTAAGAACATTCTACAATATAAAAAGACTTCCGAGAAGAAGTCTTTTTACTGCAAAGGACGGACCTTTGCAATCACGATTCAATCAAATTTTTAATTCTTATCTCTAACCCATACCCATTGCAATGCCCCAAAATACCCAGATACGAAGACAGATTATTCTCGCTCACCTTCGCCATCATCCTCCTTTTCGTTTTTGTCCGCAAAACGATATGGTGCGGAAATATGACATAGCCGAGAAAGTCTATCCCTGAAGCCAAAGTCTTAATAGATGTTTTGCCTAGATTTAGTTCTAATTTTAATTTCTCTCCCAAAAAACTGCCAATTTCTACACAAGTGCTCTCCAACCACTCTTTATCCTGAGATAAAATCAAAAAATCATCGGCATAACGAATATAATATTTCGCCTTCAAACGATGTTTCACAAACTGGTCAAGCTCATTTAAATAAACATTCACAAAAAGCTGTGATGTTAGATTTCCAAGCGGCAATCCTATGCCAGAAGTAGCAGAAGAGTGGCTTCTGATAATCTTCTCCAAAAGCACCATTGTCTGTTCATCTTTAATGTATGCCCCCAAGATAGATAACAAAACTTCATGATCAATACTGGCAAAGAATTTCCTTATGTCGCACTGCAGAACCCAGCACGTTTTCATATTATTTTCGCTAACCTTGCTCGCAAACCGCCGACACTGCACAATCGCCCTATGCGCACCCTTGCCTTTTCTTGAAGAAAAAGAGTCAGAGGTAAATGTCCTGTTAAAAAATGGATAAAGCTTTCTGTAAACAGCGTGATGAAGTAGGCGATCGCGAACACATGCCTTGTGAATTTGTCTTTGTTTCGGATCATGGATGATGAAGGATTTATAGCCGCCATGCCGGTAACTTCCCTGTGAAAGATCGCGGTGGAGTGATAAAATATTATCCATGAGCTTAAGCGAAAATTCCTGGACATCAGGTTTCTTTTTCTTACCCTTCTCAAACTCTTTCCACGCTTCAAGCAGGTTATCAATACTAACAATATCGGAAAAACAATTATGCAAAAAGATTTTCATATTCAAAAATCAGATTCTGATCTGCCAGTTCTCCAAAAACTGATGGAAACATATAAACTTTGGCAGGAGTATCTGCCCAACTTCCCTAAAACTTCCCGCTATACTCTTGGCGGGAAAATAGACACCCTTTTTCTCGAAACGACCGAGTTCATTTACACAGCTTGCTATCAAAAAGGCAAAGAAAAGCTGTCATCTATAGAAAAGGCGTCTGTCAAACTTGATCTTTTGAAATTTTTCCTGCGAATGTCTTGGGAAATAAAGTCGCTGGATAATAAAAAATATTCCGCCATCTCGATTCGCCTTGATGAAATAGGCCGAATGCTTGGCGGCTGGGCTAAAAAAATCAGAGAGACGAGTATGCTCTCTGATAAATAGTGATGTTATTTGCCGACGGAGCCGAACCAATCGTTGCCGTTCCAGTCGTTCTCGAGCCAGTTCAGGTTGACATTGCGATTCTCGAGGTTCAGATACGCCACACACGGATCGCCATCCGAATCACGGAAGCGAAACACAAAACTGCGCAAAATATCATCTATACCACTGTTCCTTGAATACTCTCAGAACTGAACTTTACATGAGGTCTAACCTCCAATATCTTGCGCCAAGTAACTTCACTGCTTGTAAGAAATTACGAAACCGCTCCGGCAGAAGCTCATGGCCGTTGCCGTTCTCAATTTCAATAACCCTAGAGTTCAATCGCTTGCAGCCGTAACCGCAAAACATATTGATCGGCGTCCAAAATGATTTTATCATTTTCTCCGCATCCAGGCAAAGAAAATGGGGCGACTTCTCCGAAAAAATCGGAGTCGTCGCCCCAAAGGAACAAAGAGTTCAAGGAGTTCTAAAACCCCAAGGCTCCAAGTACCGTTACTTGCCGACGGAGCCGAACCAATCGTTGCCGTCCCAGTCGTCCTCGAGCCAGGGCAGGTAGACACGGCGATTCTCGAGGTACAGAGACGCCACACACGGATCGCCAGCCGAATCACGGAAGCGAGCGCCCATGGCATTGAGCCATCTGACGCCGCGTTCCAAAAGCTCGACCCTGTAGTCGATCATTTTGATGAGGTCAGCGAAGGTGAAAGCAAGACCGGGCTTGCCGATCTCTGCCATTACTGCATCCGTTCCCCAAGGTTCATCGCCCTCGGGAATAAACCGGCTGACCGAGATGTTTCTCTCATGCACCCCTGAAATCTCAGGCGTTCCTTCAGTTGCGATTACGTTGTCGCTTGAGATGTCGCTGTTGACCCACCATCCGGCTTTCCGAGCTTCGGCGGCATACTCTTCGATGAGATGGCCTTGATCAACCTTCACAGGCGCCAGCTCTATCGTCTCAATGCGCCTGTGGGCAAGGATGACCTTACCCTTTGTTTCAGATTCCATGCTTTTCTCCTTTCGGATTGAAGGGTTTAAGGATTCAAGAGTTCTAAGAATCCAAGGTTTCAAGCGCTGCGAAGCTACCTGCCGACGGAGCCGAACCAATCGCGGCCGTACCAGTCGAACTCGAGCCAGCGCAGGTTGACAGAGCGAGCCCCGAGGAGCAGACCCGCCACACACGGATCGCCATCCGAAGCACGGAAGCGAGCGCCCCACCCATAGACCCAGTTAATGCCAAGCTTCCTCAGCGCATCCCGGAAGGGGATAAGGGCAACAAGCAAATGTAGGTCCATGTCACTGCCTGCCGGACCTAGTGCTCGTGTTATCTTGTCTTGCTTCCACGTGCCGGAAGGGACGATTTTCTGTAAGGTAACGGTCACTTCGTGAATGCCCTTTTTCTTTGTCTGACCTTTGACCTTGATCCGGCGGTCAGCCCTGATGTAGCCATTAACCCACCAACCGGCGGCCTTCGCTTCGGCGACACACTGCTCATCCGTCTTATCATAGTCTACCTTGAGACGGATGGTGATGGAGCCGTCGTCATTCATGGTCGGTCCCTGTACTGGGGACTGCTCGCTAATGAAAGCGTTGACAGCATTGCCGATCGCAACCGACATCTTTTCCCGATTGTCAATCTTGGATTGAAGTTCGTGACTTGATATGGGCGAAGCCATAAGCTTCGCCGCGAACTCTGATCCTGCTCGCAGTGCTTGCTTCGGAGTGATCCCATCCATGGGTAATCCCCTTTCAAAGCTCGGTCCGTTTGGCGGACCGCCAGCAACTCCCTTTTGGAGCAGCAAAAAGCACACACAAATCATTGCATGCTTATCACTGCTCCAATAACACTAATGTTATCAACCCGCTTTCCTTTTTGAAGTGCAACTTTTTTCTAGGTAGAATTTGAAGGGCTAGAAAGGAGTTTAAGGATGAGGTACAAGCACTTAGGACAGACAGACAGAGATCGGATTGAAGCGCTGCTTGCCAG
>JAJYJC010000006.1 GCA_021796415.1 bacterium | reverse complement strand
AAGATGCTTAAAAGAACATCCTTCGGTTTCAGAAACATAGATATTTATATCAAGAAAATGATGCTTTCTTTTCTGCCGTTTCTTGTTATTTCTTCCTTGTTTTTACCCCGCTAATCGGCGAAGAGCCTCCAACGGCTTGACTATCTTCTCTACGACTTCCTTGGGAATGTTTAATAGTAGGGCTGTGTTCTTGGTATCCCAGCTCAACTCGTACAGTGAAGGATTGGATGCATGCATACGATCAACTCCTTTGTCAAAAATACAAGGGCCAAGAGGCCCTCCGGTTTGTGTGTTCTGCAATATTATCGCATTTTGTAAGGCATTATGCAATTTCTTTCGGCTGATTCCTTTACTAAAATCCTTAAATAGGCTACAATTTTTTAGTAATTATTTGGATTTAGATTCTGGCCAGGCCAGAATGACCCACGCACTATTTCAAAGTGCGGGCAAGCGATTGGAATTTAATGAAGAAACGCAGAAATTGGATAAAGGTTGTTTTTATTTTGGCGCTGCTTTTGGTTGCCGTTGTTATCGATTGGCCGGGCGGTTTGAAAATTCAATACAAGCCGTGGAAGATTGACGTAAAAGCGCCGCATTTTTCTATAAAACAGGGCTTGGATTTGCAGGGAGGAACCAGTATCACCTACAAGGCGGATTTGTCAAAGACTCCGGGAAATCAGCAGGCGGACGCCATGAGCTCTCTGCAGAAGGTTATCGAAAACAGGATTAATGCCTTCGGTGTTAAAGAGCCGGTTATCCAGACGACGAAGGTTGGCTCGGAGAATAGGCTGGTTGTGGAGCTTCCCGGCGTTTCAGATGTAAATGAAGCAATGGATTTGATAGGGAAAACGGCCCAGCTGGATTTTAAAACTCTGGGGCCGACGGGCCAGCCGCAAAGCATCGGGCTCACGGGAAAGGATTTATCCCAAGCAACGCAGGTGTATGATCCGAACACGAACCAGCCGGAAGTTTCGATTACATTCAATGGCGACGGCGCGAAGAAATTCGAGGCTGCTACAGCGGCAAATGTCGGCAAACCGATTTACATATTCTTAGATGGTCAGGTAATATCGGCTCCAAAGGTAAATGAGAAAATCGCCGGCGGCAAAGCTGTTATATCCGGCCAATTTACATTAAAAGACGCAAAGAATTTAGCTATCCAGCTAAATGCCGGCGCCCTGCCGGTGCCGATCTCGGTCATTCAGCAGCAAACGGTAGGAGCAACTCTTGGGCAAACGGCCATTAAGGAAAGCCTCTTTGCCGGCATTGTGGGCGTTCTTTTGGTAATGCTCTTTATGGCGCTATACTATCGCCTGCCGGGCGTAATCGCAGACATTGCCCTGCTCCTATACTCCGTATTTGTCCTTGCGATATTTAAGGTTTTTGGAGTGACGTTAACGCTTGCCGGCGTGGCTGCCTTTATCCTCTCTATTGGTATGGCGGTCGATGCAAATGTCCTTATCTTTGAGAGAATGAAAGAAGAGCTGCACTCAGGCAAGAGCCTGGCAAGCGCCGTAGAGGTAGGATTCAAGCGGGCCTGGACGTCTATCCGCGACTCAAACCTGGCGTCCATTATTACCGCAACGATCTTGTTCGCATTTGGATCCGGAATGATACGAGGATTTGCGGTAGTTCTTATCATCGGTGTTTTGACAAGTATGTTTACGGCAGTTAATGTCTCGCGGACTTTGCTGCGAATTGTTGTAAAGAGAAAGATATTTACAAAATCGGCGCTTTATCTGGGCGCGCCAAAGGAGGCAGACAAATGAATGTGGGTATCCGTTTTGTCATTCCCGCGAAGGCAGGAATCCAGAATTTTATTTGTATAGATTCCCGCCTATGCGGGAATGACAGGGAAATGTGCGGGAATGGCGTGAAAATGAATAGGAATGACGGAGAAATAAAATGTAATAGTAAGATAAGGGGATAAGATTTGATGGGAAAAAGGGAAAAAAGATGAATATAATGGGGCACAAAAAAATCTGGTTTGGCATATCGCTTGCCATTATCATTCCTGGAGTTATCTCGATGATTTTGTGGGGCCTTCGCCTTGGGATTGATTTCACCGGCGGATCGGTCATAGAGGTGCAGGGGACACAGAATGACCAGAAAGTAATAGAAATAGTCAAAAAAGACGGCGTTCAGGATCCTGTCACCCAGAAGCTGGGCGGCGACTCATTGTCTATCCGGAGCAAACAAATCTCAGAGGATTTACATAGAAAGGTTGTGAAAGATCTGCAGAATCAGCTGCATGTCAAAGAGACGAGCTTTGAGACGGTGGGGCCGACGGTGTCAGCCGACATTACATTTAAAGCTTTTGAACTGATTGCTGCCGCATCGGTTTTAATAGTGCTTTTTTTGGCGTATTCTTTCCGCAAAGTGCCAAAGCCCGTCAGCTCATGGCAGTTTGGGGTGTGCGCCATCATAGCGCTCTTGCACGATGTGCTTGTAATGCTTGGCGTTTTCTCTATTCTGGGGCATTTTCTGAATATCGAAATTGACAGCATGTTTGTGGTGGCGGCGCTAACCGTTATCGGCTTCTCGGTGCATGACACCATTGTCGTTTTTGACAGAATACGCGAGAATCTAATTCGCCGGGGGTCGAGCAATTTCGAAGAACTGGCAAATCAAAGCGTGCTCGAGACATTCTCCAGATCATTAAATACTTCATTTCTCACATTTTTAGTGCTTCTGACGCTGTATCTTTTGGGCGGCCAGTCAACGAAGATATTCGTTTTGGCATTGCTCGTCGGTATCGCCACCGGAACATATTCATCGATATTCAATGCCTCGCCAATGCTTGTGGTCTGGCAGAATTTTAAGAATAAAAGGGCTAAATAAATGGTGAAGCCCCGCCGGGAGGCGGGGCTGACATCACCATGGAAGAGTGTGCCGGATGCGGCTGGTGCAGGAGCCGTATGAGCGCATGTCTCAAGGGGCGGTTCTTTGTCGGTGGTGCATTGGCCGAAACCATAATCCTTCCGGGATAAAAATAGAAGGGTGGTTTGCGGCCGAAGGCGGCAATGTAAATATTGCGAGCCGCTATTCTCATAGCGCCTACATGGCCGTCTACCGCATCCTGATTCGGTTCCGCTTTTGCCAGTTCTCGGCACAGGAGGCTCCGACTATTCAAGAGGAGTTTTAGGTCATTTGAGTCGAGGCGGCAGTAGATCGGACCCTTGGTCCAAAAAATGCCTCGATACACGACCCAATGCACTACTTCTATATTAGCCATTTTTTATGCCCCCTTTTCTGGGTCTAAAATGGTTTGGTGATGCTATGGGTTGATTATAAATGTGAATTTTTGAGCGGTAAAGGCTTGAATTTTTTTATTCTTAAACAAAAGGAAAACCCGCCTGGCAGCAGGTTTTCCCTGATAAGGCGGGGTTTGATGTTGGAACGAAGATATTCCTGATTTTCGGTGGAAATTTATGCGTAGAAAGTCGGGCATTTTTCCTGAGAAAAACAAGGCGGGGGATGATTATGCGGGGAGTGCCAAAGTCAAAGTGGCTCGAGCACCCCTCAACTGCTAGTTCGAGAATTTCTCTGGCCGATCGAAAAGTTTTTCCAGCCTCAAACTCCTCTATGGTTGCAAGGGGGATTGCAACAGCTCGTACATAATCCGGCCATAAGAAATACTTCACATCCCTCGTGGCACAAGGCATAGTTCCTCCCTAGCTGGTTTGGAATGCTTGCATCAAATGCCGGCTTAGACGCACAAACCTTTCATCTTCTTTTCTCCGAACTTCGCTAATGGTACCTTCGAAGAAGATGGCTTCGCGTAGGACTTCATTGCCGGTTTTCTTCTCAAAAAGCCGGATGAGCTCGCGGGTTTTGGCGGGACCTTTCATGGCTATAAGAATGGTGTGTTGTTTTGACGTCATAGTGACAACACATTCCTGATAGCCTTCACTAGTCATGGCACGCAGGTTTATCTGTTCCTTTTTCATATGTACAACCTCCATCTAATCCCAAAATTGGGAAAAATTTTTCCAGAGTGCATTTTTGATTATATCTAAAAATCAGATTTTGTAAATAAAATTTTTAGGAGATGCAGAAGCCCCGGCGCGCTGGCGCGCGCCGGGGCCAAAATTCGTCGGGGATTAGCCGGAGATCATCTCCCCACATCGGGGGCATTTAAAGCTCGATCCCCTTTCCCAGGAGGGATGTTGAAACTCGCATTTGGGACAGGTACCAGGTATGTAAGAGGCGGATTTTTTTACGCCGTCCCAATCGATAAACCCCGAAACTTGCCGAGAGGATTCTTTGATTGTTCTTTTGCTTGCCCTCAGCAGTATTTCTGCGGCTTTGGGTGGAAACTTTTTTCGGTTTTTCTTGTCCTCGAGAAGACTTTGGGTGGCTCGTCTCCTTGCCGCTTGTTGAAATTCTGGCGCGCATGTTTGGGCTGCTCGCACCAGACCCTCGATGCACAGTATGCCCTTCAGAATTTTTCCGGGCTTTCCCTCAATCCTGAAGGGAATGTCATACGGAACAAGATTTGTTGTCATAAGATCTCCCTTCAGTTGTTTTACAATGTGCTGTCGAGATAATACCACAAAACATTCAGAATGTCAAGGTATTTCTTATGTTCCAAATGGCTTATAATGGCAACATGCCAAAACAGGATTTAAACCTTACGCGCCGATCTGAAGTGCGAGGCAAGCAGACGGAAAAGTGGATTTTCGGGAAAAAATTTCCCAATGACTATCTAAAGGATTCAGATTTTTCAGATTTAGAGCGCCAGCTGCTTTTTAACCGCGGGATTAAAGATGCCAAAGAGGCCGAAGATTTTCTCGATCCGAAGTACGACCGCCTCCACGACCCGTTTTTGATGAAAGGCATGGAGGAAACGGTGAAGCGGATTCAAACAGCGCTTGAAAATAAGGAAAAGGTTGTAATTTATGGCGATTATGACGTGGACGGCATAACGGCAACGGCGATTTTACATGATACCTTTAGCGCCTTGGACATAAGCGCCAGCTACTACATCCCCAAAAGAGATACGGAAGGCTACGGGCTAAACAAGGATGCGCTTAAAGAAATCGCCGAAAACGGCGCAAATCTTGTTGTAACAGTCGATTGCGGTATCACCGGCGTGGAGGAGGTGAAATACGCCAAGGAGCTTGGGCTCGATATTATCATTACCGACCACCACAACGTTCCCGTGAAGTCAGGCAAACAAATTATTCCCGAAACGATTGTCATAAACCCCAAGCAAAACTCCTGCAAGTATCCGTACGGCGAGCTTTCAGGTTCGGGTATCGCGTTTAAGCTTGCGCAGGCTTTGTATGCAACATTTCCCGAAAAGCTAATCTTCGGCCAGGAGAAATGGCTGCTTGATCTGGCGGCGCTCGGTACGGTTTGCGACATGGTGCCTCTAACTGGCGAGAACCGCATCATTTCGCACTTTGGCCTCAAGGTGCTTGCAAAGACCAAAAGGGTCGGACTGAAGCTTCTGGCTGAGGCAAGCGGAGTGAGTTTGAGAGAAATGAAGTCATACAACCTAGGATTTCAGCTTGGCCCTAGGTTGAATGCAGCGGGCAGGCTGGAGACGGCCGAGAAAAGCATCCAACTTCTTCTTTCTAGTGATGAGAATGAAGCGAGGATGCTAGCCTTGGACCTGGATAATTTAAACAAAGAACGCCAGGATTTGACTCAAAGGATTTTAAGTGAAGCAATAGAAGAGATTGAAAAGAAGGACAAGGATTCAAAGATATTTCTGCTGGCAAACGAAAATTGGCCGGCGGGCGTGGTGGGCATTATTGCTTCAAAGCTCGTCGATAAATACGCGCGTCCGGTGATTGTCTTTGAAGACAAGGGAGACCGCTGCCAAGGATCGGCCCGTTCGCCTAAGTGTTTTAATATCATCGAGGCTTTAGAGAAAAATTCCGAAATTTTGGTGCGCTGCGGGGGGCACGCCAGGGCGGCGGGAGCAACCGTTAAAAAGGAACACTTCGTGCTTCTCGAGGAAAAGTTAATTGAAATTGCCGGAAATAAGATTACAGAAGAAGATTTGCAACCCGAGCTAGAAGTGGAAGCCGAGGTAAATCTAAGTGATGTAGATGAAGAAAATTATAATTTTTTGCAAAGACTCGAGCCTTATGGCATGGGTAATCCCTCGCCGAGGTTTGTCGCATGGGGCCTAAAAGTCGAAAGTTTTAGAAAAGTAGGAAAGGAAGGCGAGCATTTGAAGTTAGCTCTCGCAGACGGCAGCGAGAAGCGAAATGCGATATTTTTCTCATATTTTGATAGGGAGATTGACCTGCAAAAGCCGGTTGATGCACTTTTTTCCATTAATCAAAATGAATGGGGCGGGAAAGTTAGTTATGAAATGAGATGCCTATCAATGAAAAATACATAGGATTATAATCCCAACTCTTTCATGTGAATTGAATTCGTGTTTGCGGCTATCGGTTCGAAAAGAAAACGAAAAGCTGAAAGAAATTTTGAAAATATGACTTCCGGAATCGGCTTGTTGTCATTTTTCAAATTTGAGTAAAGCTTTGAGTGCCACTTTGAGAATCCGTTTTGGCCGCGATTTTTGCTTCACTTTTTCTAAAAAAGTGAAAAAGAAAGTTTATTTAAATAGATTCCGGATTCCAGTCAAAGGCGGACAGGCAAATCCGGAATGACAAATTAGCGGCAGTATAAGCGATAAGTAGTTGATTTCACCCGTAAGTTGTGCTAATTTAGCTTTACAAATGGGCAAGAAATTTCAGAGACCAAGAGGGACACGAGACATTCTGCCGGTGGAGCAGAAGTATTTTAAGTATGTCCAAAACATCTTTGAAACAGTTGCAGAAGAAGCCGGATTTCAAAAGATTACAACTCCTACCTTCGAGGATTCAAAGCTGTTTGTTAGGGGTGTAGGGAAAGAAGCAGAAGTTACCAAGGACATGTATGTTTTTAAGGACAAGTCCGGCAATTCTTTGGCTCTGAGGCCGGAGGGTACTGCGCCAATAGTCCGCGCATATCTTGAAGATGGCATGCAGAGCCTTCCCCAGCCGGTAAGCCTGTACTATTTGAGCAACTTCTTCAGATATGAGAGGCCTCAAGCCGGCAGATATCGGGAATTGTGGCAGTTTGGACTAGAAGTTATAGGGGATAAAAGTCCGCTGGTTGACGCGAACATCATCGCAACTGTGTGGAGAATGTACAAAAAGCTCAACCTGACCGATATAAGCATACAGGTAAATTCTATCGGTTGCAGCGTTTGCAGGCCGAAGTATGTGAAACTCCTTAAGAAATATTATTCCGGCAAGCTGACAAAGGTGTGCGCGGACTGTAAAAAACGGTACAAAGTGAACCCTCTCAGGCTCCTGGATTGCAAGAATGACAAATGCCTCGAAATTCAAAAGGAAGCGCCTCAGATTATTAACAACCTTTGCAGCGCATGCCACGATCACTTCAAAACCGTCCTTGAGTACGTAGATGAGCTCGAAATTGACTATGAGCTAAATCCAAAGATTGTTCGCGGACTTGATTACTACACCGGAACGGTCTTCGAAGTTTGGAATGCCAAGGAAGGGGCGCAGAATTCTCTGGGCGGCGGCGGCAGATATGACCTGCTTGTAGAACTTCTTGGCGGCAGTAAGACTCCGGCTATGGGTTTCGGTGTCGGTGTCGATAGAACGATTGAGGAAATGGAAAAGGAAGAAATAGAATTTGAACAAAAGAAAAATGTGAATATATTTGTTGCTCAACTCGGCAACAAAGCCAGGAAAAAATGTTTCAAGCTTCTAAATGATTTACTAGATGCCGGCATTGGCGCCGAGGCGCGCTTTGACAAGGGCGGTATCGGCGACCAGCTAAAAACGGCCTCAAAGCTAGGGGTGGAATACACGCTTCTTATCGGCCAAAGAGAGGCCTTTGATGGTACGGTGATAATAAAAGACATGGCCTCCGGCAATCAAGAAATTTTCCCCTATGAGAAGGTGGTGAAAGTAATAGCAAAAAGGCTCAGGTCTGCCTGAAAATTATTGTGTGTCATTCCGACCGACACCATGAAATGGCGAGCGGAGGAATCCATTTACACATAATCTCCAGTTACCAATTTTCAATGTTCAATCAAATTTTAAATTCCAAGATTCAAAAAATATTCTTCATCACCTTCGGTTGTCGATTGAATCAAGCTGAGACGGCAAGCCTGAAAACCAAAGCGCTTGAAAGCGGGTTAGGGCTTGCAAAAAGTGAGACTGACGCTGATTTTATATTGATTAACTCTTGCTCAGTAACGGATAAGGCTCAAAAAGAAGTAAACAAATTATTGAAAAGATTAAATAATAGCCACCCAAAAGAAAGCATCATAATTACCGGATGCGGGGCCCACGATGAACACAAAAAGTATGCGGTTGTTGTAAAGAACAAGGATAAGGAGAATTTATTCTCAGTATTATTACAACAGTCCACGAAGTGTTGTTTTAAACCCGCTTCTCGTCATTCTGAACAAAGTGAAGAATCTCAGAGATCCTTCGTCGTTCCTCCTCAGGATGACGAAATGTGTGGCAGGACTCGCTTGATGGTTAAGGTGCAGGAAGGGTGCAATAATTTTTGTTCATACTGTATCGTCCCTTATTTAAGAGGCAGAGAGCGCAGTTTTGCGCCTGAAATGATCATAAAAGACTTAAGGGAGGCCGAAAAACAAGGGTATAAAGAGGTTGTCTTGTGCGGAGTGAATATTGGCAAATATCACTGCATGTCGACACCAGGTGTCGACATAAATGAAAATTCTACTCTCCCCGTCATTCCCGCTCGCCAAGGGTCGGGTAAACATCCGGTGGGAATCCAGACGATTGCTCATAATCGTAATTTAGTTTGGTTGATCAGACACATTCTTGAAAACACCTCATTTCCGCGCATTCGAATTAGTTCTATTAATCCTGACGATTTTTCAGATGAGTTAATCGATTTATGGGCTCATCCTTCTGTCATTCCCGCCCGCCAAAGGTCGGGTAAACATCCGGCGGGAATCCAAGGAGCACGATCTAGATCGCGACTGTGTCCTCATTTTCACATATCGCTTCAGAGCGGCTCAGACAGCGTCCTAAAACGAATGGGCCGCAAGTACGACACTGAGCAGTATGCCAGCTTAATCGCTAAGTTGAGGAGAAAGATCCCAGAAGTCCAAATTACCACAGACATAATCGTGGGATTTCCAGGTGAGACAGACGAGGAGTTTGCCGAAACGCTAAAATTTGTAAAGAAAATGAAGTTTCTGAAAGTTCATGTTTTCCGCTATTCGCCCCGCGAAGGCACGCGAGCGGCTAAGATGCCCGATCAAGTCAGCGAAAAGATTAAAAAAGAAAGAGCCGTAAAGCTTCAAAAATTAGAGTCTGAAATAAGGCAAGAAATATTAAAAGGTTATATTGGAAAAGAAGTTGAAGTGCTGTTTGAGTCTATTCCTTTGTCATCCTCGCGTAGGCGGGGATCTATTTACTCAGGCTACACCTCAAATTACATTAAAGTCTTCAAAAAAAGCGCTACAGATTTAACAAATCAAATCCAAACTGCCCAAATAGGTGACGCCAGTAAAAATGAATTATTGGCAAACTAGAAATCTCAAGGCCCGCCTGGCGGCGGGCCCTTTTTGGATAGGTTCAAGTTTAGTGTGGCAAGTTGGTTGGTTACGAGAGTGATTTGAGCAGTCTGCCCAGTTGCTCGGGCGAGCCCTCAATCTTTCGGAACTCCTTCTGAAAGGCTATGATTTCACTCATCATCTGAGCAAACTTAGCCTCAGGTAACTTTATTTGGGCAAAGAGAAACCACTTGTTAGAACGCAGCGTAACCGTATCCCCATCAGCGTAGACCCATAATTCCATGAAGGTTTTGACATTCTTGCCAAGAGCTCCTTTTCGCATAAGGTCTACAAAAATAGTTCCCTCGGAGGGGGGATCATCGGCAACCGCCTTCAAAACCTCGAGATACTCGATCCCAATAATAGCTTGGGTATTCTGAAGGCCCTTTAACTCAGTTTCTAATAAGAAAAGGACACTATCGCTGGATTTTGGTATGGGGATTAAAGCTACTGAATGTTCAGCGCCACAAATATTAAAAATACCCTCTAATGTCTTCGAAATCTGCAATTTATCTCACCTCTCTGAATTCGAATGATAGAACCAACTATTTGTAGTTTACCATAAATAATACTAAAAACCACCCTTTCGGGTGGTTTTTAACGCCTTAACGGCTATTTAGTCAGTTGCTTAACAGGTTACCAGAGGATGCCTCGTACTGAGTACCAGGGTGTCCAACCTCGGTCTTTGTAGTAATAGTTATAAGCTAACCATACATTGAACTCGGGGTCGAAGATTTTCTGGCCGTATGTCTCCAGACCGTGGTGGATCTGGAAGAGGCCATAGTCATCAGTCTGAGATACGGCATTCGGATTACCGTGTGACTCTCTGGAAAGGACCAGCATAGCCTGGTCTACCGGCCAAGGATACTTGGCGACGATAGGCCTCCACTGCTCAACATTGTAGCTGACCGTTTGTGTAACTGCCTTTTGGGCCGTTTGTGCGGCAGCGGCGGCAGCGGCTTGGGCATTGGCTTGTTCCTGTTGAATTTTCAAGTTTTCGGCCGCAGCTTGTTTGGAAAGCTCAGCTTGGTAATTAGCGATCTGCTTTGCGGCGATATCATCCTGAGTGGGCTGATCGTTAATCTTGGTTTCTACTATTTTGTCAATTTTTACTACATTTTGTGTTTCTGTTTTGGGGATGTTTATGGGCTGTGCAATTGCAGAGCCTGTACTTGCAAGCATCGGTATCCCGACCAATGCAGCAAGAATTTTGTTACGCATTTGGTATTTACTACCATCCTTTCTACCCTCTAAGAACCTGCTATAAATCTCACCGCATTTTAAAAAGATAAAACTTAGCTTGTCGGCCTAAACCTCAGAGTTTCGGCTGCAAGCCGCTCAAATCTCGTCAGAATATTTCAATATCCTTCCTCGATTTTCACGCCTTTCGCTCGAAATTCTGAGGTTTCATGCTCGACATGAGATTTCCAGACAGGTTCTAAACAAAATCCCTGATTTCTCAGGAACAGGGTAGTATAGCACAACCGTAAAAGTTTGTCAATGCTTTTTTCAGGGATTTTGAGAGCCTGTCAAACTCTGGACTTAGAACACATGTCATTCCGGCTATTCATTTTAAATATAATTCAGTTGATCCGGAATCCAGATATAAAAAGATTCTGGCCAAGCCAGAATGACGACCCAAATTAGTTGTTAGTAGTTTCTTTATTTTGAATTTTGAAATTTGGAATTTGCCTAGGAATTAGAAATTAGGATTTAGGAATTGAAAAATGTGGAATGCGGGATAAAATAGGTAAAGAGGATAAAATGATGAGTAATGGTAAAGTTGAGAAAATAAGAGCTGAGGGTTGTGTGTTTTGTAAAATTGCAGACGGCAAATTGCCTGCCACCTATTTATTTCAAGATGATGAAATAATGGCAATTGAGAATATCTATCCCGAAGCCAAGGTTCATGTGCTTGTGATACCTAAAAATCATATTGTCTTAAATTCACTACAGGACAGTGAGGAGTTGCTCGGTAGACTGATGATCAAAGCCAGAGAGGCAGCGGAAATCAAGGGTATAAAAGATTCCGGCTATAGGATTATTATAAACACAGGAAAAGATGCCAGAGCCGACTTTGAGCACCTGCATTTGCATGTTTTGGGTGGAGAAAAACTAGGAAGCCTAAATTAAAAATACGCTTGAAATAAGGCGAAATACGTGATATTATAGGCACTCAGTAAAGAAAACACTTTTGAAGGAGGTGAATACATTTGCAGACTGTTATCCGAAAAGACAAAGAGACTTTTGAAAATCTGATGCGCAGATTTAATCGTAAAGTCCTGCAAAGTGGTACGCTGACAACAGCAAGAAAAAAACAATACCACGCCAAAGCGCTCTCAAAAAGAGAACAGCGCGAGATAGCGATCCGAAAAAGGGCTCGCAAAGACTACAAAATAAAGCAGCAGCTATATAAAGGGTTGTAGCTTAGAATTTTGAATAATAGAATAGTGGAATAATCGAATTAGAATAAAGAATACGGAATGGCAGTTTATTCGAGATTCAGAAATTCACATTCCATTATTCAATTATTCGACTAATCTCGATTCATTGTTAAAGATTCTGGGCAGGCCAGAATGACGCGTTGGAGAATCTGTGGGAATTCAAGAACAAATCGATAATGACCTAAAACAGGCGCTCAAGGACAAAAAGGAACTTGAGTTGTCAGTACTTCGGATGCTAAAAACTGCTCTGAAAAATGCCGAGATAGCCGCCAAAGGAAGCTTGAGCGAGGAAGATGCGGCAAAGGTTGTTGCAACCCAAGCGAAGCAGAGAAAAGATGCCATTTCGCAATTTGAACAGGGCGGGAGAGCCGATCTGGCAGACAAGGAAAAGGCCGAGCTTGCCGTACTGCAAACATATTTGCCCGAGCAAATGCCGGAAGAAGACATAAGAAGGGTTGTCCGGGAAAAAATCAGTGAAGCGGGAGATGACCAAAACTTCGGCCGCATCATGGGAATGGTAATGAAAGAAATCGGCCAGAAGGCAGACGGAGGAGCTGTAAGGCAGATATTGCAAGAGGAGCTGGGCAAATAAAGTGGCAGAAATAAAAACAATCGGAAATTTTGGCGAAAGTGGGCTTAAGGAAGCAGATATAGAAGAAGCGGTTAAGGCCGCTTTTCAAATTGCGGGCAAGGAAAAGAACGTAAACATTGCTTTTGTGGATTCGGGCGCAATGCAGCTCAGAAACAGAGAATATCGGAAAAAGAATACCACAACTGATATACTTTCCTTCGATTACGGCGATGAGGGCGATATAATGATTTCCCTTGCCGACATTGAGAAATTAAAAGAGAAAGAAGAGAGTTTAGCCGAAGCCACCCAGAAGACAATCATTCACGGTGTCTTGCATCTGCTTGGCGAAACCCATGAAAATGAAGGCGACCGTGCTATAATGAATGAGTTAGAAAATAAAACTTGGAGGAAATTATCAAAATGAGAGAAGTTCTTTTGCTTTTTGGAATGCAAGGTTCAGGAAAAGGCACGCAAGCCGAGAGGGTTATGGAAAAATATCAGTACGAAGGAATATCTGTTGGACAGCTTCTAAGAGAAAAGGCTGAAACTGAGCCAAGGATAAGCGAAGCTCAGCAAAAAGGTGTCTTAGTACCTGACGATATCGTTGAGGCTACAGTAGAAGAAAAAATTGAAAGTTTAGATGCAAGTCAGAAAGTATTGTTTGATGGATTTCCTCGTTCCGAAAGACAACTAGAGATGTATAAAAGGATTGCTGGCAGGCACGAGTTTAAGACCCTTGCGTTAATGATTAATATAACCGAAGAGGAGGCTATAAAAAGAATCAGCACTAGGTATACATGTCCAGAATGTGGCGCCATCGGCGATGCGCCAGGAAAATGTAAGTGTGGGACAGAAATGATAAGAAGGAAAGACGACACAGAGGAGGCGGTAAAGCAAAGGATAGCAATATTCAACAAGGAAACAACCCCACTCGTAAAATACTTTAAGGAAAAAGGCGAGTTCGAAGAGATAAACGGGATAGGGTCGTATGACGAGATTACACAAAGGATATTTGATGTACTGGATCGACGCCATGCACTAAAAGCACAATGATAAGTATTAAAACAAAAAAGGAAATTGAAATAATGCGAGAGGGCGGGCATATCCTAGCTCTCGTTTTGAAAGAGGCGAAGGATTTTTCGCGTCCCGGGATGAGCACCCTTGACATCGACAAGTATGTCGGCAGGCTTTGCTTGAAATACAAGGTAATGCCGGCCTTTAGGGGTTACCAGAACTATGGATACAATGTCTGCGCTTCCGTAAATGATGAGATCGTCCATGGTGTGCCCAAAAAAGACAAAATTTTGAAGGAAGGGGATATGCTGTCGCTTGATTTTGGGGTCTTGCACAAGGGTTTTAATACTGATGCCGCCATAACATTCGGCATTGGGAAAATTGACCCCATTAAAAAGAAATTGATAGATGCGGCGGAAAAGTCATTCTTCAAAGGCGCGAAAAAAATTAAAGATGGCGCTTATCTTGGCGATGTTTCGGCCGAGATACAAAAGTACATTGAATCCAAAGATTTTTCCGTAATTCGGAGCCTTGCAGGACATGGCATAGGAAGAGAAATACACGAAGAGCCTTCGATTGCGAATTTTGGTAAAAAAGGCACGGGCGTAATCTTAAAAGAAGGCATGACCCTGGCCATTGAGCCCATGCTTGCAGAAAAGGGATTTGATTTAAGGCTTGGGGATGACGGCTGGACTTACAGCACGATCGATGGGGGCATGTCGTCGCATTTTGAGCACACTATTGCGGTAACAAAGCGCGGGTACGATATACTCACTGCGTGAATTTTTAATTCACAATTTATAATTTTCAGTGATTCTACATTGCATCATTGCATCATTGAAAATTTATTGAAAACTGAAAATTGGCACTTGAAAATTAGCTTAATTGTTTGCAAAGGCGCAGTTAAGTTTATATAATAATCAAAGTTATAAGTTAACCTGGAATATAAAACGTAAATGGCAAAGCAAGAAGAAATATATGTCGGCCTTGATATAGGAAGCTTCAAAATCTCTAGTGTTGTCGGAATGGTAAATGAGGAAGGGACGCTGGATGTTATAGGCCTTGGAACATCATTTACAACGGGTGTCAGAAAAGGCCTTGTAAATGAGATAGAGGAAACGGTTAGCGGTATCTCAGAAAGTATGGAAATAGCGGAGCGCATGGCTGGAATACAGCTAGATAGCGCAACAGTGAATATCAATGGTAGCCACATTGGCTCCATGACCTCAAAGGGCGTGGTTGCCGTGGGCAAGGCGAATCAGGAGGTGACATACGAGGATACCATTCGAGTAGAAGAAGCAGCTCAGGCGATACAAGTACCGACCAATAAAGAGATTTTGCACATTATTCCGCGTATTTACAGCGTAGACGGCCAGGAAGGGGTTAAAGATCCGGTGGGCATGACAGGCATAAGGCTGGAAGGAGAAGTGCAGATAATCGCGGTTTCCCAGCCTGCTGTCAAAAATTTGCAAAAAAGCGTTTCGCAAGCCGGCATAGCCATAGAAGATATAATCGCAGGTCCATTGGCCGCTTCAAAAGCAGTAGCGTCAAAAAGAGAGAAGGAATTAGGCTGCGTGGTTCTCGATATCGGCGCCAGCACAACGGGCATTATAGTTTATGAAGATGAAAAGCCATTATATACAAGCGTGCTGCCGATTGGCGCCATGCATATCACAAACGACATCGCCATTGGCCTAAGGACATCTATAGATGTGGCGGAGAAAGTAAAGATAAAGTACGGCACTTCTTTGGCAAAATCAGTGGCTGAAAAGGAAAAGATAGATTTATCAGAGATTGATATAAACGAAGATGGTATAATTCCCAGAAAACATGTGGCAGAGATTATAGAAGCGCGGCTGCATGAGATGTTTATGCTTATAAAAGGCGAGCTGAGGAAAATAAACAGAGATGGGCAGCTTCCCGGGGGAGCGATTCTGACGGGCGGCGGCGCGAAGCTCGAAGATATAGATAGTGTTGCTAAATCTATCCTGAAGCTCCCTTGCATTATCGGCAAACCGCACAACCTCAAGGGAATAGTTGACAAGATATACGATCCCAGGTTTTCTACGGCCGTTGGGCTGATGCTCTATCAATTTGAAGAAGCAGAGAACTCGGGCGGCAGCAAACAGGTGGGCGTGGCCATAAATAAAATAAGGAAAGTCTTTAAGACCTTTTTACCCTAGTATTTCCCAATAAAAAGGACCCAAATACATGGGCCTTTTTTGTTATTTTTTATAAAAAGACAGCATTATAACTATGTGGAAAGCGAACCAAAAACTCTAAATTCCCAGCAAATTTTTAAAATGCAAAATTGATAAAATAACCTTTTCTGAGGCTATGTTGAATAACAATATAGAACAAACACAAAAAAAGTATTGCATCGAGTATAAAAAAGCTATACAATAAAATCCATTGGATGTTGGAAAAAAATATTGGACTTAAATGTTTGGGAAATCTAAACAAAATAGGAGGTAAATCAGATGGCTGAAATAAAGCCGAGTATGGAATCATTTGCGCAAATAAAAGTTGTCGGCGTAGGTGGCAGTGGTATCAATGTTATAAACAGAATGGTCGACACAGGCGTAAAAGGCGTTGAGTTTATAGGTGTAAATACAGATGCGCAAAGCCTTCAAGCCAGCAAAGCAAAAAAGAAAATTCATATTGGAAAAACCATTACAAGAGGTCTTGGCGCAGGCAGCGATCCCGAAGTCGGGAAAAAGGCCGCCGAGGAATCAAGCGAAGATATAGAAGAAGCGCTAAAAGGCGCAGATATGGTTTTTGTAACTTGCGGTGAAGGCGGCGGGACAGGAACCGGTGCTGCACCGGTGGTGGCATCTATTTCCAGGCAGGTTGGCGCGCTCACAGTAGGATTTGTAACCAAGCCGTTTGCCTTTGAAGGAGAAAAGAGAAAAAGATCCGCTGATGAAGGTATAGAAGACCTAAATGAGCACGTAGACACTTTAATCACAATCCCAAACGATAGATTGCTCCAAACTATAGAAAAGAAAACCACAATGCTCGAAGCTTTCTCTGTTGTTGATGATGTTTTGAGACAGGGTGTGCAGGGCATATCCGACTTAATCACCATCCACGGCCTTATCAACGTCGACTTTGCCGATGTAAAGATGATAATGTCTGATGCCGGCTCAGCTCTGATGGGTATCGGCATGGGCAGCGGTGAAAACAGGGCCGTTGAGGCAGCAAGAAAAGCCATCAACTCCCCGCTTCTTGAACTTTCAATTAATGGCGCCAAGGGAGTCCTCTTTAATGTAACAGGCGGAAACGATTTAGGTATGTTCGAAATAGACGAAGCAGCCAAAATCATTACTGAAGCAGTTGATCCGGACGCAAATATCATATTTGGCGCGGTTATAGACCCAAGCCTTTCGAACGAGCTCCAAATTACTGTTATCGCAACCGGATTTGAGGGACCGAAGACGACATCTGTCGGTGCCATTGACACCTCAAAAACGATGTTTGAGCCAGATGACACATTCGAAGATGAGATAGAGGACGATCTGGAAATACCGGCGTTCATCAGAAAGAGGATGGAATAGTAAAGAATTTAAAATTTACAATTTGAAATTTGAAAAAGCTTCGGTAACGGGGCTTTTTTTGATGGGATTATGTCATTCTAGTGCCTGATGTGGCTTGCCTAAAGTCAGGACATTTTCAAGATTTTGCTATCGCGTAAATTTGAAAATTAGGAGCGAGGCTGTGTACTACCGTGTGTTGATTATCCCAAAACGTGCTTAAAATATTGGGTAAAACTTGTGGAAAAATAAAAGTCTTGACACACTATATCTAGCGTCTTATCATTTTTCTAAACGCTAGCGGTAGAGTAATTTAATAAACGAGATAAGCATGAATTGTCCCGAATGCAAGGCAAACAAAATAAGGGTTTTGGAAAAGAGAAACGCAGAGGGAGACCAAACTATCAGAAGGCGAAGGGAATGCGAAGCTTGCGGCTTCAGGTTTACAACTTATGAGAGGATTGAGTCTGCTACTCTTGTGGTCGTAAAAAAGGACGGCCAGAAAGAAATCTTTTCAAAAGAAAAGTTGAGAAGCGGGATTGAAAAGGCCCTTGAAAAAAGGCCTATTTCAGAAGTTCGGATAGAGGAGTTTATTTCCCGGATAGAGAAAGAGATCTATTCAAAGGGGATAACAAAGATAAAAAGCACAGAAGTGGGCGACATTGTATTAAGCAAATTAAAAGAGTTGGATGACGTGGCATATTTACGCTTCGCATCGGTATACAAGTCATTTGAAACGATAGATAGCTTCAAGAAAGAATTGGAAAACATAAGTTAGGCAGTTAGGGATTGGGTGACTGGGCGGTAAGGAACATATAAAAGTTTAAATAAAATTAACAGAAAGAGGGGGCTAATTTTCTGTTGCAGGCGGAAGGAGAGTTATGAAAACAAACACAAAAACGCGGGTAAGGTTGTCTCAGGCAGCTACGGAGGTTTTAAAGAGGCGTTATCTCTTAAAAGATGACAAAGGGAAGGTTATAGAAACGCCGGAAGAGCTTTTTGGGCGTGTTGCCTCATCTGTGGCAAAAGCGGAGCGAAAATATCCCAAAAGTCCAGGAGAAAAGGAAGTAGCGCGTGCATTTTATGATATGATCTCCTCTCTTGATTTTTTGCCCAACTCGCCCACACTAATGAATGCCGGCAAGGATTTGGGCCAGTTGTCTGCGTGCTTTGTTTTGCCGGTAGAGGACGATATGGCAGGAATTTTCGGTACACTCCGAGATACTGCCCTCATACATCAAAGCGGCGGCGGTACAGGATTTTCATTTTCAAGGCTTCGCGAGAAAGGTTCAAGGGTTAAATCAACCAGCGGAGTAGCATCGGGCCCGATTACCTTCATGACAGCCTATAACGCATCAACGGAAACGGTAAAGCAGGGCGGCACCAGGCGCGGGGCAAATATGGGAATGCTTCGCGTAGATCATCCTGACATTTTAGAGTTTATTACCTGTAAAGAAGATAACGGCTCCTTGAACAACTTCAATATCTCGGTAGCGGTAACGGAAAAATTTATGAAAGCTGTTGAAAAAGATGGTGAGTATGACCTCATCTCTCCGCGCACCGGCAAAAAGGCAGGTTCACTATCTGCCAGAGAGACATTTGATCTTATCGTTAAGCAGGCATGGAAAAACGGCGAGCCGGGTATAGTTTTTATAGACAGAATAAACAAAGAAAACCCCACTCCGCACATCGGTGACATAGAAAGCACAAATCCTTGCGGAGAGCAGCCGCTTTTGCCATACGAATCATGCAACCTGGGATCTATCAACCTTGCTAAATTTGTCGAAGATGGAAAAATTGACTGGGTGAGGCTAAGGGAAATTACCCGTCTTGCCGTTCGATTTCTGGATGATGTAATTGATGTAAATAAGTATCCCATTGAAGCCATTGGCAACATGACGCGAGCAAACCGGAAAATAGGCCTTGGCGTCATGGGTTTTGCCGACATGCTGGTTCAGCTTCAAGTGCCATACAACTCAGAAGAAGCAGTGAATGCGGCGGAAGAAGTCATGAGCTTTATCCAAAGCGAGGGCAGAGCGATGTCTATGGAGCTGGCAAAAGAGCGAGGAGTGTTTCCGAACTGGAAAGGCAGTGCTTACGAGAAAAAAGGCCAGAGGGTCAGAAATGCCACCATCACAACAATCGCGCCAACAGGTACAATAAGCATGATTGCAGATGCTTCAAGCGGTGTTGAGCCTCTTTTTGCCGTTAGCTTCATTAAAAACGTAATGGACAAGGATGAGCTTGTCATGACGAATCCGATATTTTTAAGTATTGCAAAGAAAATGGGATTCTACTCAGAAGAGCTCATGAAGGAGATAGCAAAAAGCGGAACCGTGAAGGGTGCGGGAGGTGTTCCCGAAGAGGTGCAGGATGTGTTTGTGGTGGCTCATGATGTATCTCCGATCTGGCACATCAAGATTCAGGCAGCTTTCCAGAAATACACGGATAATGCAGTATCCAAAACAGTTAATTTCTCAAATTCGGCTACAAAAGAAGATGTCGCCGAAGTTTACAAACTTGCGTATAGCTTGGATTGCAAGGGGGTTACCATTTATCGCGACGGCAGCAGAGATGAGCAGGTTCTAAACATCGGAAAAGTGAACAAAAAAGGTGAACAAGAAGCGATACAGATCTCAAACGAACATAGAATTGTCCGCCAGAGAAATAAAGTAACATTTGGTAAGACCATCCAGATAATGACAGGTTGCGGTAAGCTATACGTGACGGTAAATGAGGACGAAAACGGCAAACCGTTTGAGCTCTTTTCCGCCATGGGCAAGGCCGGAGGCTGCGCTGCTTCTCAGGCAGAAGCGATCAGCCGTATGGTATCTACTGCTCTTCGCAGCGATATTGATCCAAAAATCATCATAAAACACCTGAAAAACATCACTTGTCATAGGCCGTTTGGCTTCGGGCCGGAGAGAGTTACGTCCTGCTCTGACGCAATAGCAAAGGCGCTTGAGATGTTCACATCTCCACCGACGCTTGGCATAGTGAAAGAGGAGAATGCGGCCAACGGCCAAACGCTAAAAATAGAAGTACCGGACACACAAGCGGCGGTCAAGGAGTCCAAGGAAGGCAACTACATCGGAGGCATTTGCAGGGAGTGCGGCGGACCCATTGAATACGAGGGCGGCTGCATGGTTTGCCGAAGTTGCGGCTACTCGGAGTGCGGATAAAATAGGCGAATGGGTAAATTGGCGTATGGGTGAGTCGACTTTTCGATTAGCACAAAACCGCCAACCAAGGAGTGAGATGATTCAAATTTATACAGGTGATGGAAAGGGGAAAACGACAGCCGCAGTTGGGTTAGCTGCGCGAGCTTCAAAATATTACGAAGTTTTATTTCTACAGGTTATAAAGGATGGCAGCAGTTCAGAGATAGAATCCTTGAAAAAAATAGGCAAAATAACCGCAAGAAACTTTGGAAACGGCACCTGGATATTTAAAGAAAGCGATAGGGAAAAGGAGAAGGCGAAAGTCCTTGAGGCAATCGACTTTGCAGAAAAAAGTTATTCGGATTTTCAAGTGATTATAATCGATGAGCTTGTAACCGCCGTGAATCTGAAAATAATCCCGGAAAATGCCGTTTTGGATTTACTCAACAAGGTTCCTGAGAATGTCGAGGTTGTATTGACCGGCAGGGGCGCGACAAAAGACTTGATCGAAAGAGCTGATCTGGTGACGGAAATGAAAGAGATTAAACATTATTACAAAAAAGGCGTAAAAGCCAGGAAAGGAATCGAATCATGAAGGAGAAGATGAAAATGTTAGGGAAAAATTGGGTGTATGCCCTCGGAATTGTTCTGATTGCCGCATTCGCGCTCCTTTTTGCCAACTCAAACAAGGTTTTAGAGATGCGGGCGAAGTCAGAGCAGGCAAACAGCACGCAAACAACACAAACCACAAAGAGCGGCACCGGAAATCAAGCGGCCGCAAGCGGCGCAGCCAAAACCACCAGCACGACCAAGCCGAGCGCTCAAAACGCGCCGGCGCAGACAAACGATGAGGGCAAAGCCACTACCGCAACGGCACAGGCGGCAGCTGCCGGAAACAAGCAGACGGTTTCTGTTGCAAAAGACGCGGTTGCCCAAACCGCTACCGTAAAAATTGATGGGCTTGGGAGCTATAGCGTGCCGTTAAAAAGCGGTGATACGGGATTTGATATCTTGGGCAGGGCGTCCAGCCAAAATGGATTCCCGATAGACTACAAAATGTATTCCTTTGGCCCGATGATTACAAAAATAGGCAGCATTGCCGCTGAAGACCACGTAACTTGGGGAACCTACTGGGCGCTGTACTACAACGGCGCATATTCAGATGTCGGCGCGGGAGATTTAAAAATAAACAATAATGACGTAACCGAATGGAGGCTCGAGACATGGTAAAAAAAGAAAAGTTATTATCACTGATTGACGAGAATATCATCGCAATACTTCTGGTGGTGCTGGCGGTATTCACAAGATTGATTCCTCATCCGGCAAACTTTGCCGCTGTCGGCGCGGTGGCGCTTTTCTCGGGGACTTATCTGAATAAAAAATACGCCCTCTGGCTGCCTCTTGCCGCCATGATGGTATCGGATGCCATAATTGGCTTACACAACTTAATATTTTTTACCTGGGGAAGTTTCATATTGATCTCATTTATCGGACTCTGGATTCGGGGCAGAAAAAATGTCAAAAATGTTGTGTTTGGCACTTTGACCGGTTCGCTGCTTTTCTACTTCATTACAAATGGCGCCGTGTGGGCATTTACCCCGCTTTACGCAAAAACATTTCAAGGAATGCTGGAATGCTACGTAATGGGGCTGCCGTTCTTTCGCGGCACCGTGCTTGGGGACTTTTTCTACGTCGGCGTGCTTTTTGGCAGTTATGAAGCCGTCAGATACTTCCTGCCCCAGCTAAAGCAGAGATTGTCAGCCGTCAAAGTACGAGCATAGAAAAAATAAAATATTTGTAAACTTGTCTGTTATCTGCGTCTCCGTACCGTGATAGATTTAACTTAATTGAAGAAAGGAGGTGCGACATGCTTAGCGACAAAAAAGTTTACGCCGTGATGACGGCAACAGATCTGGAAAGAGCCAAAAAATTCTATACTGAAAACCTTGGCTTAAAGCTTACAAAAGAGGACGATTGGTCCTTTTCGGTTGAAGCCGGCGGCGGTACGGCCATTTACATCTACCTGAAAGATGAGGCTCCAAAAGCGGAAAATACCCAAGTCAGCTTTAAGGTTAGCGACATAGAAAGCGAAGTGGAGGATTTAACCGGCAAGGGTGTGGCATTCGAACACTACGATATGCCGGAGATGGGGATAAAGACAAATGACAAAGGCATAGCAGAAATGGGCAGCACGAAATCGGCTTGGTTTAAGGACACGGAAGGAAACATCTTGGGCCTCAATCAAATGTAGGATTTTTCTTCTGGGTGAGGATTAGGCAAGCCTATCACTACCAGGTGTGTCAATATAAACATACACCTGGTGTGTGTTGAGTAGAGACACTTGGTTTTAAAGAGGCGATAAGGCGGGTTTAAGGGCGATTTAGGGCGATTCGGGTAGTGCAGCAAAACAATTGCTGGCATAATCTTTTTGTTTCGTGCTATTATTTATTTAATAATTCTCAGGGGGGCATTTTGAAGAAAAACAAAGTCATCAAAATATTCCTGCTAATGTTTGTTGCGGTTAATCTTGCCGGGGGCTCCTTTATCGGCATCCGTGAATACATGCAAGACAAGGAATATCAAAATGCTTACAATCAGTACAACCAAATGGTCAAGGGCGCCTATGATAGCAAGGAGACGCACCGATTGTCCTATGTCGAGGAATTGCTTATCGCCGCGCTTGCCATAGGCATTGGCGGGGCAACATACTCTATTTTGGTACGAAGAAGGGTAAAAACGAGGCATTCCTTCAAAACTCCCAAAAAGCCCATGAAATTGAAATGAGGGTAATTAATTCAATTCTAAATAAACAACCTTCCGGCACTTGCCGGCACTCTCAAATGTGCTAAAATAAAGCTATGCTTATGAGAGTTTTTACACAAGGCGACGATCCTGAGGCGCGCGAGGCGAAGGATCTAGCCAACAGAATAAAAGACGACTACGGGGTGCATGTCGAATTTTTAGACACAGAAGACCGAAACGGCAAGGAAGTGGCGGAAGTCTATGACATCTACACAACGCCGTCATTGCTCATCACGACAGACGAGGGGGTGGTCTTGGACTCTTGGATCGGTAAGATTCCGGCGGAGTTTGAGCTGAAAGGGGTATTGAGCGCGTGAGCCAAACATTTTTATTTAACCTGGTAGACTTTATATCCTCTGCTCTATTTGTTTTGATATTTGTGCGCGTAATACTCTCCTGGATACCGAGCGCGAGAAATTCCATAACGCAATTTGTCTGGGACATAACCGAGCCGATACTTAAGCCATTTCGCATATTCAATCCCAAAAGCTCGCCCATAGACTTCTCGCCGATAATCGTAATCTTTGCAATCGAGATTTTAAAAAATATAATTGAAAGGTTTATTTAAAAGAAAGGAAGAAACATGGGAGCAGAAACTCCAAACGAAGATAGAATGAGCCTAGAGGAAGCGCAAGAAGATGCTCTAAAGTTGCAGGAGACAGTTGGTGATCTTGCGAATGCTCAAGGACGTCACAGGGAAAACACTGAACCTTGGGATTTTGAGGAGGCAGACGAATATCCTCGAATAGCGGAAGACAAAATAAGGAGGGCAAAGAAACGGGGTGAGGGTTACACAAAGGAACAAGACTGGAATGCAAAAAGAATTGCTACGCTGGAAGACGAAAATCGAGCACTCCAGGCACGCGTTGATAAACTAGAAGGTAAGCAAGCCTCTTAAGCTATTAACCTAAACTTATTTAAGAAAGGAGTAAACATGAACCAAGCAGAAGGCAGTGAATGGACACCCGAAGAACTAGAAGGGACATCTGGCCAGATGGATAGAGTCAGAGAAATTGAAGCAGAAGCCCATCCCTTTATGGGTCCGGAAAGGGAGGAGGCAGCAGAACAGATAAGCCTCCTTAGGCAGCTGATAGACAAGATGCCGGGCGAAAATTGGCAGGAGCAATATCAGAATTTAAAAACTCTCTTGGACAACATGGACAAGATAGATAAAGAGTTCGATAACCAGCAGATCGAGCAAGCTGCTTAAATTATGAAAATACAGGTGAAAGTCAAAACTGGTGCAAGGGAAAATTGCGTCAGTTTTGATGAAGGAAGCAATATCTATGTGGTTTCTGTGAAAGCGCGGCCAATTGAGGGCAAGGCAAATGCTGCGATTATTAAGCTGCTGGCCGAGCATTTCAAAGTGCCGAAATCGCAGATAAATCTGGTAACAGGTCAAAAGTCAAAGATTAAGATATTCGAGATTCTCGGCTGAAATAATCAACAACCTTCGGAGGCCAAAGCGAGACGCCAATCTCTGAGCAAAGGGATTTTACCTTGTCTTTTTCAATAAATTTAACATCCGAGAGGTCATCGCCAGTCTCTAGATTATTGTGCAGGGCTCTGCAAAGATACCATCTGGCTCTCATTTTGTTTTCTTCCACTTGCCGTTCTTCAATAAATTTAATGATTTTTACATCAAGTCCAGCTTCTTCTTTAAGCTCTCTTGAAATTGCTTCCTCGTTAGTTTCGTCGTCGCGGACTCTGCCACCCGGTATATGCCAATGCTCGCTTAAAGGATGCCCTGGTTTTTTTATCTTCTTACCAACCAAAATCTTCCCTTCGTATTCAACTATTGCCACGATAGCCTTGCCGTATTCCATAAAACTATTATAGCAACCGTGTTCTTCTCTGTCATCCCGAGCGTAGCGATAGCGGAGTCGAGGGATCCCTTAAAAGTTAGTTTGGATATAAAGAAAATGGATTCCGCCGGTCGCCACTAGCGTGGAGTCGGTCGGAATGACAGCGTGGGTGAAATCAAATTGAATTTCCGGATTCACGGTAGCAAGAATTGACCGGCAGTAGGAAAGAAAGTATAATGTTCTTAAATCGGAGGGGTGGGGTAACAGCTTTTCCGATTTTTTTTGCAACTTGGACAATAAAACCTTTGATGAAAGGGGAAAGTTATGGCAAGGGGATTTGGAGATGTTGGTTTGGAAGCAGCTCAGAAAGAAAGAGACAGAGAGGCTGAAGCTCGGCAATCATTAACAACGAAGGTTTGGGATTTGCTCTCGGCTCTGAAAGAGCAATCTCCGGGCGCGCGAAGCATTGCGGTAACCCATTTGGGCGAAGGGGATGAAACATACCATGTACAGGATGACAAGGGGTCTAATATTGTTTCTCTCAAGGGTCCCAATGCCAGGGTCAGAGCGGAAATCATAAAAGCGCTGGATCGTGAACTGCTTGAGTCCGTTTTAAATCTAGCCGTCGGAACAATGGACGCAAATCTGACAGAGGAAGAGATTAGCAAAGTCAGATTAATTATCGAACTTCTGAAAGACACCTTTGGCAGAGAGCCATGGTTATGGGCATTTGATGAGGATAATGGCTTTGTGGTTTTTTGTAAAAAAAAGACCATGGTTGCTGACAAACATGTCCTCAATAACCTTGAGACTCCTCTGCTTTATGAAATTTTCCAAGCGGCACTTAGGGAATTTCATGGAAGAACAGAGGTGTGTAAGGGGAAAATCGAAAAAGAGATAGCCGTACTGGAAAAAGAAAGCAGCCATCTGGATATGATTATAAAGGAGGTAAACATCACAATCAGCACAATCTGGGATACTGAAAACAATGAAAGCGATGTTGATACCTCGGATTTTGACACGCCCGCATCATCACCGGATGATGACATCCCGTTCTGACTTTCAATAAGGGCAATATGGCGGCGGCGCGAAAGCGCCGCCCGCTTCTCTTTTCCTAACTTTTATTCGGTTTTGTTACACTAATATGTATTAGTGTAACAGCATGTTTTACTTTACTAAACTACATTAGTTTAGTCAGGTTTAACAGGAATTATTAAAAGAATTTTTATCGTGTTACTTTACTAAACTACATTAGTAAAGCGGTTCGCGATTTCTAGTTGAAGCGCTTCACTAATACAGATTAGCGTAGCGCGCAATTTTATATTCTTTCGTAATTGACCGGCAGGGGTAAAGAAAGTATAATATTTGTGCCTAGGTAGGCGCATTTTTAGCATTGTCATTCCGGACTTGATCCGGAATCTATATAAATAAAACTGGATTCTGAATCAAGTTCAGAATGACACCTGAGAGCTTATGAGAAAATTTGAGGCAGTTGACCCGAAAGCTAACTTCCCGGAGACCGAGCGGAAAGTAAACGAATATTGGGATCAAGACAAAACATTTGAGAAAACTCTGGAAAATCGCAAAAAAGCGCCGATTTATAGTTTTTATGATGGTCCGCCTTTTGCCACAGGGACTCCTCACTACGGCCACTTGGTGGCAAACACTATGAAGGATGTTGTGCCGAGATATTGGACGATGCGCGGCTATTATGTGGAAAGGAAATGGGGCTGGGATTGCCATGGCCTGCCAATCGAGAACATTGCCGAGAAAGATTTGAAAGTAAAGCGCAAGAAGCAGATCGAAGAGGAAATAGGCGTCGAGAAGTTTAATGAATATTGCCGGTCAAAGGTTCTGACCTATGTGAAGGAATGGGAGCGGGTCATCCGCCGGCTCGGCCGCTGGGCTGACATGAAAAACGCCTACAAAACGATGGATTTGGAATATATGGAGAGCGTTTGGTGGGTCTTTAAGGAGCTTTGGGATAAAGGATTAATTTACGAAGGTTATCGATCTATGCACATTTGTCCGCGGTGCGAAACGACACTCTCGCAAATGGAGGTCTCGGAAGGGTATAAGGACATCAAAGACATTTCCGTCATCGCTAAATTTGAATTAACCGATGAGCCAAATACATTTGTTTTGGCATGGACTACCACGCCGTGGACATTGATTGCAAATGTGGCTCTAGCAATCGGCGAAAAGATAAAATATCAAAAAATTCAGATGACAAAGGGCCCGCACAAAGGCGAAACCTACATCATCGCCAAGGAGCGGGCAAATGACGCGCTAGCAAAATATTTATCGGCTTCTGTCGAGGAAAAAGAAAAGGAAGTGAAGCTGTCGGATTACGCGGTTGTGTCTGAAATTTCCGCCAAAGAGCTGATTGGCAAAAGCTACAAACCAGTTTTTGGATATTATGAAAAAGACCAAAAGCTAAAAAATAGGGAAAACGGATGGAAGATTTACCCGGCAAGTTTTGTGACAACCGAGGAAGGCACGGGTGTCGTGCACATTGCGCCGGCATTTGGCGAGGATGACATGAAGCTTGGCGAAAAGTGTAATTTGCCGTTTGTCCAGCATGTCGGTATGGACGGGCGAATTAAGAAAGAAGCCAAGGACTTTGCCGGACTTGATGTGAAGGCAAAAGACGAGCACCAGACAACCGACATTGAGGTTTTAAAGTATTTGACGAAGAAGAATTTGATATTTGCCAAAGAGAAGTTTGAGCATTCATACCCGCACTGCTGGCGTTGCGACTCCCCCCTTTTAAATTATGCGACCTCATCGTGGTTTGTGAATATTACAAAAATAAAACCCGAAATGCTCCATTTAGCGAAAAACTTAAGTTGGACGCCAAAGTACATTAAAGACGGCAGATTTGGCAACTGGCTCGAAGGAGCCCGCGACTGGTCGATATCAAGGCAAAGATATTGGGCATCTGTAATCCCAGTTTGGGAATGCAAGTGCGGGGAAAAGAAAGTGTTTGGAAGCGTCAAAGATTTAGAAAAAGCAAGCGGGGGAAAAATTACCGACCTCCACAAGCATGTTGTCGATAAAATAAAAATTCCTTGTGAAAAATGCAAAGGCGAAATGAAACGCGTGCCGGACGTCTTGGACACATGGTTTGACTCCGGGTCTATGCCGTATGCCGAGATGCACTATCCTTTTGAAAATGACAAGAAATTTCAAGAAAGTTTCCCTGCGGATTTCATCGCAGAAGGCATCGACCAAACCAGGGCGTGGTTCTATTACCTGCACGTGATTGCAACGGCTATCAAGGACAAGGCTGCTTTTAAAAATGTCATCGTGAACGGCATCGTTTTAGCAGAAGGCGGCAAGAAAATGTCAAAAAAACTGCAAAACTACCCCGACCCGACAGCCATTTTTGATAAATACGGCGCGGACATTTTGAGATACTATCTCATGTCGTCGCCGGTTGTGATGGCAGAAAACCTAAACTTCAAGGAGTCTGAGCTTTCCGAGATCCAGCGCGGCCTTTTCCGCATGCTTTGGAGCTCATATTCATTTTTTGTTCTATATGCAAATATAGACGGCTGGCAAAATAATTCAAAGTCAAAGGTTAACCCGCCTGCCGGACGGGCAGGAAGTGAAAAGTCGGAGAATTTGCTCGACAAGTGGATTGTTTCCGAATTAAATATTCTCATTCAAGAAGTAAATAAGGGAATGGAGAGCTACCAGCTGGCAAAGACTTCTCGCCTTTTCCAGAGGTTTATCGACGACATGAGCAACTGGTACATTCGGCGGAGCAGAAAGCGATTTTGGAAGAGTGAAAACGATAGTGATAAAGAAAACGCCTATCAGACACTTTATGATGTTTTGACGACTTTGGTAAAGCTGATGGCGCCGTTTACGCCATTTGTGGCTGAGGAAATTTACCGTAATTTAACCGGTGAGAAATCGGTGCACTTGACTGATTACCCGCAAGCCGACAAGAACTTGATTGATAGGGAATTGGCGGAAAAAATGGAAGCTGTCCGAAAAATTGTTGAAGCGGGCTTATCAGAGAGAAATGAAAGCAGCATCAGGGTTCGCCAACCATTACAGTTATTAAGTTATGGCGGAATGAAACTTGACTCCGAGCTAGAGAGCATTATCGCTGAAGAGGCAAATGTTAAGGAGGTTTCATTTGAATCGAAACTGAAAACTGCCATTGTGCTTGACACCAAGATTACCGATAGGTTAAAGCTAGAGGGACTGGCGCGCGAAATCGTCCGGCAAGTCCAGTCGATGCGAAAGAAAGCGGGATTTAATGTCGAGGATCGCATTAATCTTTATTGGGATACAAGCGATAAATTGTTGCAATCCGTTTTTGAGCAAGAAGGAAAATACATTGCAAAAGAGACCTTGGCAAAAGAGGTTACCCTTGGAGACATTCAAAAAGCGGATTATAGTGAAGAAGCGAAAATCGAGGGTTCAGAGATTAAGCTCGGCGTAAAAAAGATTCAGTAGAGGGCGCGCGCCGCCGTCATTTCCGCCCTAATTTGCCATTCCCGCACTGAATCAGAGTTCAGCATAAACTCCGGCGGGAATCCAGAATTCAGAATTGCGATTTTATTATATAGATTCCCGCCTTCGCGGGAATGACAAAAAAAGCGGGGATGACAAAAAAGCGGGGATGACAAGTGGCGGATGTTCATGACGTATCAATACAATAAGTGAGGTTATAGATTTGTTTTTTAACTTAAGAAATTTTAGAAACTTTGACTGGGTTATTATAATCACAGCCCTTTTGCTTTTCTCAATCGGTGTTGCCACTATTTACTCCACAACATTTGGCACCTCGGGAAGCGCCAAGGAGGCTATCCAGCAGGGCGTTTTTGGCTTAATCGGCGTGATAGGGTTTCTGGCGGCGGCCTTTTTTGATTATAGGACCATGAAAGGCTGGAGCCGCGTTTTGTATGTTTTAACTATCCTTTCTCTTGCGGTGGTTCTCATCTTGGGCAAGACTGCCCTCGGCGCGACGCGCTGGATAAGCATTGCCGGTTTTCAATTTCAGCCGTCTGAGTTTGCCAAGCTTTTCCTTATTGTGATAATGGCAAAGTACTTCAGTGAATTTGCCGAAGATATGCATCAGTTCAAACGTATTGTCGTTTCCGGGATCTACTTTCTTATTCCGGCGGTAATGGTCCTCTTGCAGCCTGATCTTGGCACGGCGCTGGTTTTGATTGTGATATGGATAGCAATGCTTGCCGTCAGCAGGATCAAGCTAAAGCACTTCATTATATTGGCAACGGCGGCATTGCTTCTTTTGCCGGTCAGCTGGACATTTATGCATAGTTATCAAAAAAAGAGAATCATCTCGCTTGTAAATCCGGCAAGTGATCCTAAAGGAACGGGGTACAATGTGAGTCAGGCAATTATCGCCATTGGTTCCGGCCAGATGCTCGGGCAAGGCCTGGGTCGTGGCACCCAATCTCAGCTCAACTTTATTCCCGAAAAAAACACCGACTTTATATTTGCGGCGCTTGCGGAAGAAATGGGATTTTTAGGCGCCGCGATAGTACTTTTGCTATTCGCGGTCCTGATAGCCAGAGGGATTATGATAGCGGCTAAGTCACGCGACTACTTCGGCATGTATTTGTCGACTGGCATTGCCGCCATGCTCGCCTTCCATGTATTTTTAAATGTCGGCATGAATCTGGGCATTGCGCCGGTTGCAGGTATCCCTTTGCCCTTAATCAGCCTTGGAGGTTCATCGATCGTTGTTACTTTCGTGACGCTTGGAATTTTGGAAAGTATCCACATCAGGCACAAGAAAATTGATTTTTAAAATGTTAAAAAAAGAACTCAAAAAATATATTCCTCTTGATAAATCGTGGGCAATGAGGATGGCTATTCTTGATTTATTGCATGGAAAATCTGATAGAGCAGAAAGGCTACTGGATGAACAAGAGCTCCTGAGTGACGACTTAAGAGCACTGAAGAGAATTCTGGTGGAATGGGATAAGGAAGAGGTAATCGATGTCGGCGAATCGGGCACTATATATAGATATTTGCAGTTTATCTCTTGGAAAGAGGGACTTATAAAAGAGTTTCATACTCATAAGACCCTAAAAAATAGGAAAATAACCAATAATCCGGAAATTGTATTTTATTCTCAAAGTAAACTCCTCACATTAGATAATGGAACTTCACAGTGGGCCAGCATCTCAGCGCTTTGCGGTGATCAAGAGAGAATAGAAAATCCTCCTTTCAAACTAGCTTTAACCTATGAAGCGATTGACTACTGGAATAAGAAAAACCTGTATAACCAGGATTGGGAATTTCGCTTTGATCAGACTATCTTCGAGCAAGCAAAATCCCTTCTGGACTTTATAAAAAAAGGAAAAATAACATTTATCCCAAAACAGGCAGAAGACTACTGTTTTGCAAGAGCCTTTAATCTTATAACAAAAGAAGCGGGCGAGAAAATGTGGCCCAGCCTGCGAGGTCACGAAAGCGATCGAATAAACGAAATGGAAAAGGAGCTAAGAAATTATAACCAAGAAAGAACCATCGAGTCACAGGACCATAGGGTCGTACAAGCGATTGCGATGAAGGGCATGGTTGATAAGAAGAAGGTTCAATTCCGGTTTCCGAAAGCTGTGAATAAAACCTGGCCGCAATTCTGGGATTTTCTTGAAAATGTCTCCGACTTTTAGCCTTGACCAAAGCAGGGTATTCTGCTAAACTTTACTAGTTGGTAAATATTATGGCTGAAGAAAAAAAATCAAAATTTGCAGTTATTAAGACCGGCGGAAAGCAATACAAGGTTTCCGAAGGTGATGTTTTGAGTGTTGAGAAAATCGAAGCCGAAGAAGGCAAGAGCATAGCATTTGACGAAGTAATGCTGGTTGCGGAAGGCGACAGGGTTGAGATCGGTACACCGCAAATCGAAAAAGCAAAAGTAACAGCAAAGGTTGTAGCCCAGGAAAAAGCCGATAAGGTTGTGGTCTTTAAATACAAACCGAAAAAAAATTATCGAAAGAAGACAGGACACAGGCAAAAACTGACAAAAGTCCAAATAGAAAAAATAAGCTAAAAAACTTCCGAACCCGGAAGTTTTTTTAGAACAATCATTGTCATTCTGAACTTGATTCAGAATCCATTTCTATAATTTTCTGGATTCCGGATCAACTGATTATATTTTTTAAGGAATAGTCCGGAATGACATTATTTTTATTCCCGACAGAGGCATTTTCTGCTATGATGAAAGTACCATGGGCAAGATAATAACAATCACCAATCAAAAGGGCGGCGTGGGCAAAACCACCACGACTATGAACTTGTCTGCCTATCTCGCAAACGAGGGCAAGAAAATCCTTTTGGTTGATTTGGATCCGCAGGGAAACTCAACCAGCGGCCTCGGAGTCAAGAGAAGTGACATAAATCGCTCGCTTTATGATATTTTAATTAACGAGATAAATCCGCGCGAAGCGATATACAAGACCAGATATGCAAACCTCGACATTATTCCTTCGGCGGTTGTCTTGGCGGCCGCGGAAGTAGAGCTTGTCTCGCACCTGGCCCGAGAGCACAAGCTGAAAAACGCCCTAAACTCCATTTCACAGGATTACGACTACATTTTTCTGGATTCCCCGCCTTCTTTGGGCTTGCTTACGGTAAATGGGCTGACTGCCTCCGACAAAATATTAATTCCGGTACAGGCCGAGTACTTCGCTTTGGAGGGCTTAGGCCAGCTGCTCCACACGGTGCAAAGGATAAAAACCAGCCTAAACCCAAAAATCGACCTTTTGGGAGTTTTGATAACGATGTATGATAAGAGGACTATCTTGTCCCGCCAGGTCGAGCAAGAGATAAAAAGGCATTTCCCGGGAAAGGTTTTCGAAACTATCGTTCCCAGAAATGTCCGGTTGGCTGAGGCTCCGAGTTTTGGCAAGAGCATATTTGGCTACGATAAGCTTGGAAAGGGCGCAAACGCTTATAAAAATTTAGCAAAGGAGGTGCACATAAAATGTCAGTAAAACAAAATTCCAGAGGCTTGGGGCGCGGGCTTGACGCCTTGATCCCGACAAGCGATGATCAGTCAAACGAGACTCAGGCCGGCGAGCGGCTTGTAAAGGTTCCCACAAATTCCGTTCATCCAAATCCGATGCAGCCGAGACAGACATTTAATGACGAATCCCTGGCGGATCTGGCAAGGTCGATAGAGGAGCATGGCATCATCCAGCCGCTTATCGTCACAAAGGCAAGCGATGGTTACGAGCTGGTTGCCGGTGAGAGACGACTGCGCGCCTCAAAGGTTATCGGACTGGAACAAGTGCCCGTTATAGTTCGCGACGCCGAGGAATTGAAAAAGCTTGAGATCGCCTTGATTGAAAATATCCAAAGGGACAACTTAAACGTCATAGAGGAAGCGCTCGGTTATCAAAAGCTTATGCAGGATTTCTCACTGACTCAGGATGACGTGGCGAAAAAAGTGGGGAAGTCGAGAAGCCAGATAGCAAACAAGATTCGCCTTCTTGGGTTGCCCGTCGAGGCAAAGAGGGCGCTAAACAACGATCAGATATCCGAGGGCCACGCCAGGACGCTTTTGGGGCTCGACAACACAGAGCAAATACATCTCTTGCTTGGCCTTATCATTGCCCGCAAACTATCGGTTCGCGAGACCGAGAAAAAGGTCAACGAGATTCTTTCGGGTCAAAAAATTAAATCCGGCAAAAAGGAAACCGATCCAAACATCGCCTCGATTGAAAAGGAATTGCGCGAAGCGGTCGGCTCAAAGGTGACAATTCGCCCGAAACGAAAAGGCGGCTCCATCGTCATAGATTACAATTCTCAAGAAGAAATGGACAAAATTATCAATCAGTTGAAGGAATAGGTATGGGTATTGAGATAGAGTTTAACCCCGATCTTGCTCTGCGAAGTTTTTCAGAGTTTGAAAAAGGGAACAGAAAAAAAGAAGAATGTTTGCCGGAAAAGATTGAGGCCGGAAAAGTGTATGATTTCCTAAAAAGCGGACAAAGAAACTATTGGCTTCACGGGGAATTGCCATTACTCGAAACTAAGGGAAATGCTGTACTTTCCCGCCCGATTGCAAGCATTATTATAGAAGAGGCAACTCATTTTTTAAGTAACGGAGAAAATTGGACAAAAGGAAAATATAAAATCGTCGAGGCCTTTAAAGACAACAAAATTTATTTCGAATCTTATGCCAGAGTGGGTGAAAGAAAATAAATCATTTATGCAAGCCCTTTGTTAACGTCATTCTGGCTTGTCCAGAATCCAAGGATTTAAAATCAATATTTGACAAAAAAATCACGTTTGTCTAAGATTGCAATATTGTAAAAAATACCTTTGCCAATTTAAGACACATGTGATAAAATAACCTACCATGACAAAAGCAAGACTTAAACAATTTGCGAAAAAAGCCGAGGTAACGCAAGCAAGAATCTCGGAATTTACGCCAAAACAAAAAGCAGCTCTCGAAAAGAGATGGGATGTTGAGCATGCTTACTATTCAAATACCCTAGAAGGGAGCAGGATAGATCGTAAAGAATTTGAAAATTTGGCAAAAAGGGTAGACTGAGATGTCTCGCCAGGCTAGACCGAGCGATAAAAAAGAACTTCAAAAACGAGAGGCCATAGGAATTATTCGCGCTTCTCGTTTTGTTAGAAAATACGCACATTCTCGCAAGGAGATAAACGTAGAAACTATAAAGAAAATTCATAAGGAAATTTTTAATGATGCTTGGCATGAAATTGCCGGCGAGTATCGTAAAGAAGACTTGAGAATATCAGACTCTAAGCATTTGCCTCCGCATTTTTCGAAAGTACCCAACCTTATGAGCGATGTGGATTCCGAGCTTCAAAAGAAGCTGGGTAAACTTGGTATCGCAGATGGGATTCTACATGACGGAGATCAAAGTGTAGAGAAAATGCTAAAAACTATTGAGTCGGTTGTTACTGTAGCTGCTTGGGTTCATCACAAGATTACTTATATACATCCATTTCGTGAAGGAAATGGCCGAACGGCCAGGCTAACAGCAAATCTCGTTTTAGAAAGATTCGGATTGATGGGGATATCAGTTAAGGTTGAGAAAGAGAACAAAAATAGATATCGAAAAGCACTTTCTCAGATCGATGCCGCGGGAGATTATGAGCCGCTCAAAGATCTAATATATGAAGGTTTAGAAGAAAGATTCGATGGGGTTGCCGTGAAATATTATAATATCAGAGATGATAATAAGAAATGAAATCTGTAGTTCTTTTCGGTGATAGCTGTCTCGGGAGATTTAACCGTGATCGCATTCGAAAGCTTGAGGAGGCTGCCGGCAATGTTGATGTCTATAACTGTGCGGTTGGCGGACTAAACTCTCGTGATGCTTTGAAGATGGCAAGTTTTATAGCCAAGCTGAATGCTGATTGCATTGTGTTTTCTTTGCCGGGAAATGACTTTAATGAGATTCCGATGGACGAAACCAAGCAAAACCTAAAGAAGATTTTAGAGATACTTAAGGACTCGAAAATTATTATGGTTATCTATCCGGAAGCCGGAGCAAGCTTCAAGGAAGAATCAGATTTTAATGGAAAAATGGATGAATACGGCAGGCTAATTAAAAAACTGTCGGAACACTACGACACCAAGATTGTCGATTGCCCTAAGATATTTGCAAACATAAAGGATTACCACGAAGATGATGGCATCCACTTAAATGATGACGGCTACCAAGTTTTATCGGAAGAAATCGCCAGAAAAATCTTATAATTTTAGTACTTTGGTTCGGGGATGAGGCCGGCTTCATTGGTAGGCACAAGCCTTAGCCAAGCTTTGCCGACTATGTGGCTTTTGGGAAGCGCTCCCCATTCGCGCGAATCAAGGCTGGCATTTGGCTGCCTGTTGTCGCCAAGAGTAAAGTATTCATCTTTGCCGAGAGTCCTGGTCATATCGCCCTGGAGTTTGAAATTTGCCGAATCAGGAATGTATGACTCATTCAGTACAAATCCATCCGGGTGCTCATTATTCTTGATGGTTACGGTTCCATTTTTGATTATGACCGTTTCACCGGGCAGGCCGACGACTCTTTTGATGAAGTCAACACAAGGATTTGCCGGAGGGACGCTTCCGATAAAGTAAAGCCTGTCGAGAAAATTTTTAATTGGGTGTTTTTGTACATAAGTATCGCATGTGTTCTCCGGATGTTCGAAAACGACCACATCGCCGCGTTTTGGGCCGCCAAAAGCGTAGGACAAGCTCTCAACCAGTATGTAGTTGTTGTTCTGAAAATTGGGTTCCATTGACGACCCTTGGACCAGAAATGGCTCCAATATAAAAAGCTTGATTATAATCAATGTACCAACAATGACAAGAACTGTTTTCACAAACTCTTTTGCAAACAATGCGCCTTCTTTGGGATTTGCCTTTTCCATAAAAATATTCGTTAAACTCTCAAACAGTTTAGCAATAAAACACTTGGCGGGCAATATATTTTTTTGTATAATTTTTCTCGTGTAAGCATTATCAAAAATAAAAGCAAGGCAATGAGCAAAAAATCTATTGAAGATATTTTAAGCGACATGGAAAACGGAGATAAGAAACCAAGCGAACCGGCCAAAACGGCCGTGAAGTTTAAGAAAAAGAAGAAAAAGCACTGGAAAAGGCGAATAATTTTAAGCCTACTTGTTTTGTTCTTGATAACAGGCGGTGTTCTGGGCTATAAGGCATACACATTGGCGCAGAAAGTGTTCCAAGGCGGGGGAGTTCCCGGCCTTCTTGGATTCTTCTCGCAGGGCCAGCTGAAGGGCGAAGCTGACGGCAGGGTAAATATCCTTCTCATGGGAGATGGAGGGGCCGGCCATGACGGACCGCTGCTCACCGATACTATGATGGTTCTAAGCATAAACACCCGCACCAATGAAGTGGCGATGCTGTCAGTGCCTCGTGATCTTTACGTAAAAATCGGTGATTACGGTGAAGGGAAGATAAACTCTGCTAACGCTCTTGGAGAACAGTATCAATATCAGGGCGGCGGTGCGGCGCTTGCGGAGGCTACCGTTAGCAAGGTATTGGGAATCCCTATACAATATTACGTCTTGGCTGACTTCTCCGGATTTAAAAAAATAATCGATACGGTAGGAGGCGTGGACGTAAATGTGCAAAAGGACCTTTATGATCCGTATTATCCGGATGGGACATATTCAATATCAAAAGGCATGCATCACATGAATGGTGATGAAGCTCTAAAGTATGCCAGAAGCCGTGAAACCACATCTGACTTCGATAGGGCAAGGAGGCAGCAGCAGATTTTAGTCGCAACCCGTGATAAAGTAATGAGCGCGAGCACTCTCCTAAATCCGGCAAAAATGAACGATATCCTAAATGCATTGGGTGACCATATACGTACCGATATGCAGATAAGCGAGGCTATCCGCGCTTTTGATTTGGTAAAGAAGGTCGATCAGGGCAAGATGATTAATCTTGTTTTGGATGACAGCCCTGACAATGTGCTTAGGTCAAGCAATATAGGCGGAGCTTATGTTCTTCTGCCGAAAGCTGGATTTTATGACTATTCGGACATCCAGAATATTGCCAAAAATATCTTTACCATCGGGCCATTAAAAACAGAAGCAGCGAAGATAGAAGTTCTAAATGCCTCCGGCGCAACGGGTGAAGCCAAGAAAGTCGCCGATAATATGAGTGGCCTTGGATTTACCATTGGCAATATAGGCAACGCGGACAGCCTAGCTTCCACCACTGTTATATACGACCACACTTCAGGCGCAAAACCCAATACGGTAAAATACCTCGAAGACAAACTCTGCGTAAAGTCATCGCAACAGCCGGCCGATGGCAGCGGATACGATTTCACAATCATCGTAGGAAAAGACCAGCTAAACAAAAACTAGCATGAAGCTAATTGAAAAAAACAAGCCTGATATTTTAATTGGATTTTTATTTATTGAAAGTTTGCTCCTTTCCTTGCTTGTTACAAATATGAGCTCCTTTTGGGTGCTGTATGTCTTCTCCATCCTGACGGTTGTATTTTACCTTATCTTGAAATTAGGAATATCTCCTAAAGAGCTCCTGGAGGACAAAAGAAAATATGATGTTTTTGCGGCTGTCATGATGACGGCCATGCTAAACGCAAATATCTCTGTTTTGTCCAACCGGCTTATATTAATCGTTATTCTCGTTGCATATTATCTGGGATTTCGATTTGTTGTCGGAACGTTTGAGAAAGAGTCTTTAAATCAGATTGAGAAAAATGCCCTAAATCTTTCGGTGCTGCTTACCATATTTTTGGGCGGAAATCTCATAACCAACCTGGCCGTTATCGTTGAAAAAGGAACCGGTTTTGTCGTTCTTGCCGGGTCTGTTCTGCTCTTTATGTTTGTCTATCTTCTATCATTCTATAACTTTGTAAAAAATAAAGTTGCAAAGAAATGGGCCAAAGTTTATGCTGTGGTTCTGGCGCTGGTTTTGTCAGAGATAAGCTTGCTCTCGGGGTTTTACCTGGAAAAATACCCAAATCTCTACAAAAGCGACAGTGCATCAGGAATTGCAATAACGACAGCTTCTCTGTTTATGGTAGTGATATACTACATGCTCTATGGGCTTTTGATACATAAGATAGAAAAGAGGCTGTATCCAAAACTCATTTTGGAATATCTTGCAATCTCAGGAGTAATAATCGTTACGCTCTTCATTACGATCAAATGGTTTGCCTAAAAAAGCAAAAAACTCAGCAAATTATCAGCTAAATAAAGGAGTATTTATAGATGGATCCTGAAGGCAACAGCAAAAATCCGAGGTTTATAATGCCGAAAAAATACATCGCCATGATTTTAATTTCTTTTGTAATGGGTTCTATCGGCGGTATGTTTGGCTACAACTTGGCCAGCGGCACCCTATTTAATAATCAGGGAAGCGGCGGTGTTATCGGAAATAAAACATATAATGTCACCGAGCAATCTGCCACAGTGGATGCGGTGAAAAAGGTAACGCCCGCTGTTGTTAGTATAACCAGCGTTCAATCAACCGAGGACTTTTTTGGTGCAGTGTCTCAGACAAAGAGTTCCGGTACGGGATTTATTGTCACTTCTGACGGACTAATCGTCACAAACAAGCATGTGGTGCCGGACAAGAGCGTGCAATATAGTGTATTCACAAGCGACGGCAAGGAATACAAGGGTAAGGTGCAAGCTCAAGACCCCTTGAATGACATAGCCTTTCTTAAAATTGATGCCAAAAATCTGCCCACTGTGACCATCGGTGACTCTTCGAAGCTTCAAGTCGGGCAAACAGTCATCGCCATAGGCAATGCCTTGGGGCAGTATCAGAATTCTGTAACCGAGGGTGTGGTGAGCGGCATCGGCCGAGCTATACAAGCAGGGGACTCCAGCGGAAGCTCTTCTGAAAGCTTGCAGAATGTCATTCAAACAGACGCCGCGATTAATCCCGGAAACTCAGGCGGCCCGCTTGTAAACATCGACGGCCAGGTCATAGGCATAAATACAGCCGTGGACCAGCAGGGCCAATCCATCGGTTTTGCCATTCCTATAAATATGATTAAAAATCAGATAAATGACGTAAAGGTTAAGGGTGTCATATCAAGGCCGGTGCTTGGCATTAGATACATTCCCATAACCAAAGAGTTTGCCGCTCGCAACAACTTAAAAACTGATAAGGGGGTTCTGGTTTATGGGGGCAGTGATTTGGCGGTGCTTCCTGGGTCTGCCGCTGATAAAGCAGGAATAAAAGAAAATGACATAATTCTATCGATCGGGAGCGACCAAATTGACGAAAATCACAGCGTCACAGGGATACTGCAAAAGTATTCGCCGGGAGACAAAGTTAGCTTGAAAATTATGAGGGACAATAAAGAAATAACTGTCGGAGTAACTCTCGGACAAACTCAATAAAAAGCATTGCTTCCTAAATTTACCCATAGTATTATCTCTTTAGAAAGGTAAATTTATGGAAAAAGAAAACTGCTGGGAGTATAAAGAATGCGGCCGGGAGCCCGGAGGGGCAAATGTCGAACATTTAGGCGTCTGTCCCGCAGCTGAAGAGGGGATTGGCGAAGGCATCAACAGCGGCAAACACAGTGGCAGGATTTGCTGGGCCGTGACAGGAACTTTTTGCGGCGGCGAGATACAAGGGACATATGCGCAAAAGGAAATCACATGCTTAGATTGTCCTTTTTTTATAACAGTAGAGCAGGAGGAAGGCGCAGACTTTGAGCTTCTTTTGCCCGGCCAGACAACTGAAGTGAAAGAAGATTGAAAGCAGCAAAAAACAACAAAATTTTCTTGTTAGCTGGTTTAATTCTGATAATTGTTTCAGGGTTATTTTTTTTAATTTCGCGCCAAACCGGAAAAACAGTTTGTGATAAAAACGTATGCTTTCATGTTGAGATTGCCAAAACCGAAAAAGAGAGAGAAACGGGTCTGATGAATCGGTCAAAATTGGATTTAAATAAGGGAATGCTGTTTGTTTTTGATTCTCCGGGCAAATATTCTTTCTGGATGAAAAACACGCTTATCCCGCTTGATATGATATGGATAGACCGGGATAAAAAGATTGTTGATATAAAGGAAGATGCCAAACCTTGTAAAAAAGAGATGTGCGAAACCTATTCCCCTAAATCCGATGCGAAATACGTTCTCGAGATAAACGCAGGCGCGGCAGACTCCATGGGTATAAAAATCGGCGATAAGCTGAAATTTTAAGAACCGCCTTACATGAGATCACGACTTTTTCATTTAATGATTATTATGTTTAGTGCCTTGTCGTTCCCGCCCAAATTTGTCATTCCCGCGCAGGCGGGAATCCAGATTATATAGATTCCCGCCTGCGCGGGAATGACAAAAAGATAGTATGAAGTCGAGAAAATCTGAAAGCCCAGCGCTTTGCTAAGCTACATTAGTAAAGCGCTGGGTCAGAGGCATTCAAAATTATTCTCAGCTCATTTATAAAACCAAAACCCCGGCGGCGGAAATAAATCCGCCCCGGGGCAATGCCGTATTTTGTCTTTGAGATATACGGATCTCAGATTGGTTTGTAGGAATTATTCTACGCCTTCTGTGTTGCGCGGCTAAACCGCGAACGCAACCACTCGGTATAGTAAGGAATGTCTACGCAGAGCGCCGCTATCCCAGTGAATGCCCACAGGGCAAAGAACGCCACAGGAAGAGCCGCCACGGGGATTACAGCTGCGACAGAGACATCGAGCCACGTCGGCGGTTGGTATATGAAGTTCTCAATGAGCTTGTATCCGGCTTCCATTACCCCGGTCGGAATAATGAAGTAGATCATGAAAAACCAGAACTCATCTGCGTTTAGCATTTCGATCAACTCCCTTCGGAATTATCAGGGGGCGCCAGGGCGATGGCTGATAAAGCCCAGGCGATCATTACGATGATTGTGGGTATAGCCCAAATCAGTCTGGATAGATTTTGCATGTTCAGTTCGTTTCTCGTATCGGTTAGCTGGCCGAATATGGCAGCTGTGCAAAATATCGATATCCAGATGATGCCAGTGGCTATATGGAATCTCCAGAGGAATGCGGCGTTTTCCCTGTATCCTTTCTTATAGTTCGTGTGAGTTGCAATTTCAGCGATGGCCAAAACCGACAACAGAATCGCAAAAATCACAAATAGGCCGATATCCTTCATGTCTCAACTCCTTTCGAGCGTTGTGGGTTCGTTAATCATGCAGGCTGACGTAAGGGATACGAGTACTGTTGTGCCGATGATTATTCCCAGGATGAAGCGATAAGCGCCCATCATAGCCGATAACTGAAATCTGGACAGGATTTCGACGCCGACAAGAAACATCCAAATGAAGGTTGTGGCCAAGTGGACACTGTAAAGCAGTATGAGGCCGGCTTGGAATTCGTTCTTGCGAAAGGCGTCATACGTCAAAGCCTCGACCACTGCAGTTAGTAGGAACAAAAACACACAGAATTCCGGTAAAGTTATCATTTTTCCTCCAATTCTATTGTTTTCCGGGATGAAATCCAGCCACGAGCTTAGAACTCGTAAATGGCCGAGTAAAATCCCGGAAGTTTTTCAAGGTGCGGTAGCTATTCTAACATAAAAATCTATTCTTGTAAAGCTTGGGGGCGTAAAATTGCATGTGCGTTTTGCCATTTCGCCGGTACACACCAGGTGTCTCTACTCAACACACACCAGGTGTGTGGTTATATAGACACATCAGGAATATGGTTTGGGATGGGGCTATGAAACGGTTTCTCAAAAATGCCTAAAGAAAAGGGTAACGGCTGGTGCTATATTTTGCCTATGGATATAGAAGAGAAAAGATATAAGGAAAAAGAAGGCCAGTTTTCCGGCAGGCCTATTTCGGTTTGGCTGGATACCACCCCCGAGACTAATTATAAATCGTTGCCGGGCGATATAGAAACGGAGACTCTTGTGATTGGCGCCGGCATCGCCGGGTTGACCACTGCCATGCTGCTCGTGGAAGAAGGAAAAGAAATTGTTCTAATTGATTCAAAGCGGATAGCCAGCGACGTGACAGGCAACACAACGGCCAAAATAACTTCACTTCATGGCTTGATTTATAAGGAATTAATCGAAAAACACGGTGAAGGCAAGGCGAGATTATACGGCGAAGCGCAACAAGCCGGGCTTGAGAAAATAGTCGAAATTATCGAGAAGAAAAAAATTGACGCTGATCTCACGCGGGAACCTGCCTACACGTACACGGAAAAAACTGAAAATATCGAGAAATTGAGAGAAGAAGCAAAAGCGGTGAGAAAGCTTGGCCTGCCCGCTAGTTTCGTTCGCGAGACACCATTCCCTTTTATGCAAGGGGCAGTGAGGTTTGAAAACCAAGCGCAGTTTCACCCGCGAAAGTACCTGCTCGCCATGGCAAAATTGATAAGCAGAAAGAAGAACTGTCGGATTTATGAAAATATAAGGGCCTTGGACATTGTTGAAAATGAGGAAAACATCCTTGTGAAAACAAACAAAGGAAACATCAAGGCAAAAAATGTTGTGTTGGCGACGCATTTCCCCTTCTATGACAAGGGGCGATTTTACGCCAGACTCTCGCCGTACCGCTCAAATGTTATAGGCGTAAGGGTTCGCGAAAATTTGCCCGAAGGCATGTTTTATTCCCTAGATGACAATACCCATTCTTTTCGGACCCAAATGCTAAAAAATGGCCGGATACTTTTGGTGGGAGGCGAGGACCATCCTTTGGGCGACGGGGCTAGCAATGCGGTAAAATATCTGAGAAATGTGAGAAGTTACGCCAAGGAAAGGTTTTCGCTGCGCTTCACCGAGTATTATTGGGATAATGAGGATTATGCGACGGCTGACGGGCTTCCCTATATCGGGCTGTCGCCCAAATCCAAGAAAATATATCTTGCCTGCGGTTTTGACGGGTGGGGCATGACAAATGGCACTGTGGCGGGAATGGTTATATCCGATATGATTTTAGGAAAGGGAAATCCTTGGGTGAGCCTCTTTGACCCTTCCAGGAAAGACTTGGTCAAGTCTCCCGGAAAAATATTTTACGGCGGATTAAATTTTCTAAAAAGCAAACGGCCCGGATCTGTCGGCAGAAAGTTTGGTCTCCCGACGGGGTTCCAGCGAGGCGAAGCGCGCATTATAGAAGTTGGCGGCAAAAAAGTGGCGGTATATCGGGATAAGGCCGGCGAGATCTATAAACTTTCACCAAAGTGCACTCACATGGGCTGCTCGGTAAAGTGGAATAATTTGGAAAAGACGTGGGACTGCCCGTGCCATGGCTCGAGGTTTAACTATGACGGGAAAGTTCTGCACGGCCCGGCAGTTAATGATTTAAAGGAAGAAGAAACATAGGAATGGCTTGTGGGCAAGTAGGTTAATGGGGTTTATAGGTTTGCAATTTAGGGTTAAAAGCATGAAAGTTAATTTGCTAAACTACTTTAGTCTAGTTTTTTTAGTACTACACTAAACTGTATTAGCGTAGTGATTTTGTGTTTTGTATACTTGAAAGCAAAATTACCGCATGTTAAATTGAATTTGAAAGGAAAAAAATGGCGAAGAAAACTTGGGTTGAAAAATTGCATGATTCAAAAGATCTGCCAAAGGTTGTGGAGCTGGCTCCGAATGCGGCGGAGCATTGGGGCGGGCATACCATGACGGTTCCTGCGCCGCTTGAAGTGGATACGATTATGCGAGAGGTGCCGGAAGGAAAGTTAATTACAATAGCTGAGATAAGGCAGAAGATAGCGAAAAAGCACGGTTCTGACATCGGCTGTCCGCTCACTTGCGGTATATTCTCTTGGATCAGTGCAAATGCAGCGGAAGAGGAGAGAGAAATCTTAGAATCTCAGGGCAAGGACGGCTCGGAGGGTATCACACCTTGGTGGAGGACGCTCAAAACCGGCGGTTTTTTGTCGGAAAAGTTTCCAGGCTATCCAGACTTCCAGCGCAAATTGCTGGAGTCCGAGGGCCATAAAATCGTCCGAAAAGGCAAAAAGTACTTAGCTCAGGATTACGGGCAAAGATTGGTAAAAGTATAAACTATGGAAATAGTCAGTGAGATCTCGGAAGATGAATTCGTAGCAGCATTTTTAAAGATGGAAATCGATTCGGAGAGATTTGGAAACCGTTATTTGCCACAGATTGAAAAGGACGGACGTGACAGGAAAATTGTCGATAATCCAGACTGTTCAAACAAGGAAGAAAACGAGTACAGAAAATTTTTATTGGGAAAGGCGAGGGGCTATAAGATAAACAAATTTTTATTTGTGAATTTTCCCAATGAAGTCAAATGGTTCAGAGCAAAGCTCACAAAAGAAGATTTGCGGAATTCAAAATTCTTAAAATACAGCTATTGGATAAAGGTTTCAAACGGAAGCAGGAAGGCAGCCGATGCGGCAAAAACGATAAAGAGCGGAGTAGAAATCTTTGGCCAATCGAATGAAATCTACTTCAACGCGGCAGAAGCAATCAAGAGCGGTGTGAAAATGCCGGAACTGATTTTTGTGGGCAAGAATAAGGAAAGCCAATTGGTCCTTTTGGAAGGACATGTTCGGCTTACCTCGTATTTTTTGGCTTACAACCATATACCTGAACCGCTTGATTGCATCGTTGGATTCTCGCCAAACATTTCAAAGTGGATTTTTTATTAAAAAATTCTGCTATAATGTAGTTATGTATGATACCACTAAGCCCTACAAAAAACAGATAGCGGATCTCGTTGAAAAGACATGGGGTAATCCCTATATAGTGCTGGAAAAAGATGTTTACACTGTCCTGAAAAAGAAACCTGAGGTGGACCATTCTGATGGCATTGGGACAAAGGGTGTCTATCACTGGGACAAGCGAACTTTCAAGAATGCCGTTCTTGATGCCTTGGCCATGAATCTAAATGACCTAGCCTTGATGCGCGCTAGGCCGTATAAACTTCAAAATCACATCATTATTCCCAAGGACGACAATGAAGCCATCTTGCAGATAATCAGCGCACTGTCAGAGGAAGGCATAAAAAGAAACATTTCAATAACCGGCGGCGAAACCTCTATTCAAAACACATTAAGTGGCATGGATATAGGTATAACCGTCTCGGGTGTCGTCGAAAATAACAAACCAAATCGGATTAAGACCGGTGATGTTTTGGTTGGATTTAAGTCCAACGGGCTTCATTCAAACGGATTTTCGAAGGTGAGGGAGGTATTTGGTTTAGGCTTTAGAAAAGAATTCACTGACCCAACGGATATTTACCTAGAAAAAATCTTAGATATCGATAAGAAATACGAGATTCACGGAATGATGCATATGACAGGCGGTTCCTATACAAAGCTAAAGGATATTATTGAAAAAAATATCGATTTGGTTATCGAAAGGAATCACAAGTTGGCGCCTCAAAAGATATTTAAAGATATTTACAAAATGGGTGTCAGTGATGAAGATATGTACAAAACCTTTAATTGCGGCATTGGGTTTATAGTTTCAGTTAGCCCAAGAGATGCAAAGGCAATCATAAAAAAGTATACAAAAACAGACATTATTGGCAGAGCAAAAAACGGCAGTGGTCTGGTAAAAGTGAAATCTATGTTTAGTCATAAAACAATAATTTATTAGGAGGAAGCATGGCGAAGGAAAGTTTTACATCTGAGGATGCAAAGAAAGTCGGGGAAATGCTCGGCATAGACTGGAGCATGTTTGATGTTGAGCAATTTAGAATGGGAATGGACGTAGAGCTTGAACATGGAATGGTTGATCCGCATACGAATGTAACAGATGATGACCCTCTTCTAACCGGCAAGATCGCCCTGGCTCACTTAAATGAAATACGAGACTACTATACTCGCCTTGAAAAAATGGAAGAAGAAGGCGAGTCGTATTGGGAAGGGAAATAGGATCCAATGTCCTTTTTGCCCTGATTATGCTAAAATAACCTCATGAAAGTTATATCTAAAGAATCCCAGATCTCAGTTAACGAGTTGAAGGAAATGGCTCAAAAGATGTTTGGCAATCTTGTCAAGGCCGTAGTAGATACGAAAAACGAGATAATGGCGGTTGACGCCGAATTGCATGCAGACCAGGAGGCTCTTTTGATAGAAAAAGGGTCAAAACAAGAAAATCTTTGGGGTATAAACTTATATCCGGATCTGGAAGGAAGCGATTTTATTGAATTTGATTCCATGATAAATCTCCGACCAAGCCAAAACAATCGAAGCAGAAGCGTAGAAAACCCGGAAACTCAAAAGACAATTATTAAGATAGTGAATAAACTGGTAACAAAATGACCATTGCGCATAAAAATTTAGCAAGCGGAAGATGGGCGGAAATGACATTAGCCGAACAAATGGCAAATGTTGGCAGTGAAGTGGAGCGGACCATTTCATGGAGAAACAAAGGCAATGGCGAATACAGCCGTTTAGCATTCGAAAGAGCGCTCGAGCTGCTGGATCTAACCATAAAGAGCCAGCAAAATATCCGTCTAAAGGAGCTGGTACGGCTTCGGGAGCTTTTAGCCGATCATTTTGCATTTGATAACGAATATTCATCCACTGACGAGAGCTGGCAAAAATATTTTTACGCTTTTAACTATCTTGCAAGGGCCAATGCCTGAGAGTTTTGGAGGAGACCGCTAATGATTAAATACTTCAAATCAAAGGATGCGTTCATTAGGGAAATAGCGCCAAGCTACAAGATTCATAACCTGCTTTCAAGGCCGGACTCGGAAACTATTACCGTGGTTGTCGGTGAGGCCGTGGATCATGCCGAAACCACCGCAAATTCAGCAAGCGACAGGGCTTACTTTATGCTTGAAGGCAAAATGATCTTGGACGGCAAGGAGTGCTTGCCTGGGGATGTGATGTATATTCCGCGAGGCACAGAATACTATTTCGAAGGGACATTCAAGGCAGTGATTATAAACTCACCTGCCTTTGACCCGAAGTTTGACACGACTAAAGTGGGGAAGAAGAAAACGAAAGACTTTGAAATTACTTAATGTCATTCTGAACTTGATTCAGAATCCAGATTTATTGTATAGATTCCGGATCAAGTCCGGAATGACAAAAGGGACAAAATGGAAATAACTAAACATTTTACAGCAACAACATTCATCGTGCATGACGGAAAAGTGCTTCTGCATTTGCACAAGAAGCTTGGCATTTGGCTCCCCATAGGCGGACACATTGATCGCGACGAGCTGCCCGAGGACGCAGCGGTCCGTGAAGCTCAGGAAGAAGCCGGCTTGACCGTAAAGCTATGCAACCCAGGAAAGAAAACGGACATGGATGACGTTGAGCAATTAGTAAGGCCCATGCACATCTTGCTTGAGGATATCAATCAGTTTCATCAGCATATTGACCTCATATATTACGCCACATCAGATACCGACAAGCTTGCTCCCCAGGCAGGTGAAACCACTAACCTTAAGTGGTTTACCGATGAAGAAGTGCAAGCATTTGAGGAAGCGCCCATGAGCGTAAAGGCGCTTTCACTGGAAGCAATTGAGCTTTTGGGATCATCTAATATTGGAAAGGATAGAAAGAAATGAAAATTACAAAACATGCGCAATCTTGTTTTTTGATTGAAAGCGATAAGGGCTCGCGAATTTTAATCGACCCGGGAACTTATGTTTTTGGCGGGAAAGAAACCCTGACGCCGGCAGATTTTCCAGATATTGATATCTTAATTATCACCCATGAGCATTCGGATCATTTTGACATTCCAAGCGTCAAAAAGATTGTAGAGAACCAACCGGGAATTCAGATCTTTTCGACGGAAGCCCTTAAGGATGATATTTCTCAAGAGATCGGAGTCGTACCAAATGATTTAGAAGACACAGAAAAGGTTAGCGGTTTAGGATCAGGGAAAGACATTGCTCTTACCGGCGTACCATCAGAGCACGGTCCGCTGCCAAGCGGGGATGAGCCTCCAAAAGTTTGCGGAGTTTTAATCGAAGAAGAGAATGGCCCAAGTTTCTACGATCCGGGTGATAGCATTGTTTTAAATTCAAACGATGACATTATTGCCGCACCGATTTGCGGAAAAGTCGTCCTAAATATCGATCAAGCAAAAGAGCAATTAACTAAGTTAAAGCCCAAAGTTGCTATCCCAATTCATTATGACAATCCAATATATCCGGTTGATGTGAAAGACTTTGTAAGAGCGATGGAAGGAACCGGGATTGAAGTAAAAATGCTAAATGACGGGGAATCTTTGGAGGTTTAAATGAAGTTAAAAGATAAAGTCATAGCTATAACAGGCGGAAGCGAAGGCTTGGGCAAATCGATTGCCAAGGAAGTCCTTAAAGACGGCGCCAAAGTGGTTATTCTGGCGTTAAATGAGGAATTGACGAAAGCTGCAGCGAGAGAATTAGGGAAGAATGCGCAAGGGTTCGTCTGTGACATTCGGAAAAAGGATCAGGTTGAGAAGGCTTTTGAAAAGATTTATAAAGAGTATGGCAATATTGACATCTTGGTGAATAACGCTGGGATATGGTTTGAAGGTGAGATTGAGGATCATCCCGAGGAAGCAGTTGACAATTTATTCGACACAAACGTAAAAGGGCCGATTCATACCACTCAAGAAGTCTTACCGAAGATGAGGCAGAACAAGGAAGGGCAGATTTTTAACGTAATCTCAACAGCAGGAGTGGACGCAGAGGTTGATTGGCCGATTTATGTTGCGACAAAACACGCTCTAAAGGGGTTAACGGATTCACTTCGCGCTAGCATGCAAGGATCCGGCATTAAAATAATGGGGTTCTTTCCCGGCGGAATGGATACAAAAATATTTGACACCGCCGGATTCCCGAAGGGCGAAACCGATTGGATGATGAAAAAGGAAGACGTGGCGCGCATCGTTCATTTTATATTATGCCAACCCGATGATGTGATTATGGATCACGTTGAGGTAAAGAAGCTAATGAAGGAGGATGAATGAAGCTTGATAGCGCGGTATTTTACTCAAATGATTTAGAAAAGGCCATCGAATTTCACAGGGATGTTATGGGATTTGAGGTTGAGTACATACAAGAAGGAAGATTTGTGTCGTTCATTTTTCCAAACGGCGCGAAGCTCGGGATTAAACAGCGGAAGGAAGAAAGAGAAATTCCTGGGCATCAGACAGCATTTATAGCGATTAAAAACGCAGAAGAGGCATTTAATAAGTACAAGAAAATGGGTTTAGAATTCGGGAAGGAATTAACAGAGCTGGAAGGTTGGGGCAGATATTTCTCAATTTTAGACCCCGACAAAAACAAGATTGAATTTATAGAGCACTACAAACCTTAATAATTATTGAAATTATCCTGTTGGGATGGTATAATAAACCCGGTTATAAGCAGGTTTATTTTGCAGGTACTCCGAGTGAAAGGATTTTCGGTGGACGAAAACCAAAGTAACGACAGAAGGATTTCGTTTTACGAAGCGTTCCAAATCGTGGCTCGAAAAGTCGCGGAGGAGGCTTTTCCGGAAGGATCACCCTACGACAACCAGTCGTACTCGATCCTTGGTCACCGTGAGGTGCTATATCGTGACATTATGGCAGATCCGGAGCTGAAAGCCGAGCACAGGAGCCAGATGCTCTGCTGCATGTACACGAGGAAGGGTTTCCCGCAGTTGGTCGAGACCTGGTTCGGGGAGCAATCGGCTGTTTTCGGACAGGACAATCTGCCGGCAACCGCTGAGGAGTACCGGAAGCAAATGCTTCCTATCTGCCGCGAGCTCATCCTTAAGATGTTCATCGAGAGGATGAAGGAATACTGCTTCATTGAGCGTACGGTTTCACCGCTCGAACAGAGCCGACAGTGCAACCTCATGGGGTGTTTGGCCGAAAAGAGCGGCTGCTTCATCTAATAACTCTGCATCGATGTAAGGGGTGAAATGATGGAATGTACCAAGAGCGAGTGGACTGCGATCGAGCTTCAGAATGCCGGGGGATTCTGGCGCCTTCAGAAGGTCCAGAAGAAGTTCGGCGAATCCCACCACGGAATGATCCTGACCTTCATGGAGAATGGCTCGGGGGAGTTCGGTGCCGAGGTCGACTTCGGCGATGCTCTCGGCAGGGAGATAGTGCCGCTCTCGAACCTCAGGGCGGCTTAGCCGCCACGTCTCATTATAGGTCTAAACCACCGGCGTTAGCCGGTGTGTACGTTTAAAGCGAAGCTAGTAAAATAAAATCACCCCCAACCGGGAAGAAGGGAGGTGATTTTTTGTATGTCTTCTAGAAAACGAACTATCCG
>JAJYJC010000005.1 GCA_021796415.1 bacterium | reverse complement strand
TGCTGAATTCGTAGGGTGCTCGGGGTAAAAGCAAAGTTCATTATAGAAACGGTGTTTTTGTCTTTCGCAAGCACCGTAGTTTCGTTTGGAAGCATTACCACCGGTTTTGGAGGAGGTTTTAAAAGAAGATAAGCGCCCAAAAACGAAACTATAAGCACCAAGGCGGCAACTGCAACTAGCGGTTTTTTCATTTTCACCTCCTTTCACTCTTGAATTAATGATCAATTTTACGGACCCGGGACTGTAGTTGTGGTGGATGTTGCAGAAGAGGTTGTCGTCGAAGGCACCGATGTCGTAGTCTCAAAAAGAGTGGTTGTGGTAGATGTCGTGGTTAACGGTTTTGACAAGAGAAAAGACAAAAATATCAGAGCCGCTACCAGCAGGATCGCTACCACAAATGCCAAAACTAACTTACCGTTCATAACCTCTCCTTAACTCTTTGTTGAAAAATTAACATAAAGTGCTTTACGTTTCTTCGTTTTTTGCTACAAATTTTCGAACAATACTTGATTGTGGTGGTAAAAATGATTATAATTGCTTTAAATAAATAAGGGCTTTGATGAAGACTAACCATCTTCTGAGCCCCACCCAGACCCAGGTGAAAATGAATTAATGAAGCGATATGGGCAAAAGAGAGTCCGGCACCATGGCAAAGGTCTTCAGGAATTAAAGAAGAGAATAGAATTCGAAGACTAAAAGGTGCTGGGAAGTCGAGTGGAACCTCCCAATTTGGGACTTGACGGCCTAATTTCAGGTCGTTTTTTAAATTACCCTGTCATTCCCGCCCGCCAAAGTCGGGTAAACATCCGGCGGGAATCCAGAAAATCGAAAGGAGGAAAAATGGGACAAGATATTTCAGGCAATTCACCAGAGGCAGCAGAAGAGCGCCGATTGGCGGAAATAGCAGAATATAAATCACGACAAGAAATTCTTGAGACAGAAAAAGAACAGTTGTATGAAAGGACCCAAGCTGTTGTTGAGAAGATAGGCGCCGATGAAGTTGATGAGATAAACAAAACGAAAGCCGCATTCTTTCACGATTACATTGCAGAACGATCAAAAAGAGGCGCTGCAGGCGAAAGAATTGAAGAATACGAAATTGATTTATCAGAGTTAACCCTCGATTTTATAAAGGGAGAACGGCATGAAGAACAATTCAAAGAAGATTGGGAAAAGTTTGAAAAATGGCTTCAAGAAAAGGGGCATGATCCGGAAGCATTAGGAGAAGATGCACAAGAACTATTTAGAGTGGACCTTTTAAGAAGATCTTTTTACAGATATCAGTGTGATCTGCACGATAGAATCATAAGACTAGAAAAACCGCACAAAGACATGAAACACTTAGAAGAACTGGTGAAGGAACTGGGCGACGAGCTACCTTATGAATTGATAGTTCATGAGGCATTTGGAGTTCCAATTGAAGAACTTTCAGAAGAGGCCTTAATTTTTGTTGAGACAATCCGAAAGAGGCATCCTGAAATACTAAGTCTTGAGGATTTTGAAAATAGTTTTATAGAGGAGGAAGAAAATGAAGAATAACAATGTAGAAACTATGAGGCATAGCTTCAGCCACATCCTGGCGGCGGCGGTCTTGGACATGTTCCCGGAAGCCAAGCTCGGCATGGGCCCGGCAATTGAGAACGGGTTTTACTATGACTTCGACCTTCCGAGGACTTTAATTCCTGAAGATTTGCCGATTCTCGAGAAAAAGATGAGGCAGATAGTAAAAAAGAACGAGAAGTTTGAGCGAGCGGATGTCTCTATCAAAGAAGCGCTTGAGATTTCCAAGAAATCCAAGCAAACTTACAAAACCGAGCTTATCAAAGATCTCGAAAAATCCTGCGAGAAATCGGTATCTTTCTACAAAACCGGAAACTTCATCGATCTTTGCGCCGGTCCGCATGTGGCCTCCACAAGTCAGCTGGGCGCTTTCAAACTCTCACACATTTCCGGCGCTTACTGGAAGGGTGACGAAAAGAATAAGATGCTCCAGCGCATCTACGGCTACGCCTTCGCCACACAAAAAGAACTGGATGAATTTTTGAAAAACTTAGAAGAAGCCAAGAAGCGCGACCATCGAAAGTTGGGTGAAGATCTTGAGATTTTTACCATAAACGACGAGGTTGGCGCAGGCCTGCCGGTTTGGCTCCCAAAAGGCACGGCTTTAAGAACGGCTATCAAAGAGTTTTTGACGGATGAGCTGAAGCGGTCGGGCTATCAGATGGTTGAAACTCCGCATATCGCCCACAAAGAACTATGGGAAACCTCCGGACATCTTGGCTTTTACAAGGAAAATATGTATTCCTCGTTTAAAGCCGACAAGCAAGAGTTTCTGGTCAAGCCCATGAATTGCCCTTTTCACATTGCGGTTTATAAAAACAAACAGCGTTCTTACCGCGAACTTCCGATGCGATTGGCTGAGTTCGGCACTGTTTATAGGTATGAAAAAAGCGGCGTTCTTCATGGACTGATGAGGGTACGCGGCTTCACCCAAGACGATGCCCATATCATCTGCCGCGAGGATCAAGTTGAACAAGAAATTGGGGATACGGTTTCATTTGCACTTCGAATCTTAAAGGAGTTTGAATTTTCAGATATCCAGATCTATCTTTCAACCAAACCGGAAAAGGCTGTCGGCAGCGATAAAAACTGGAAAATGGCAACAAGCGCTCTCGAAAGCGCCCTAAAGAGAGAAAAAATAAACTACGAAATTGACCCGGGCGAAGGTGTTTTTTATGGGCCAAAAATCGACATCAAGATTAAAGATTCTCTAGGCAGAAGCTGGCAGTGCTCTACCATCCAGTTCGATTTCAACCTGCCGGAACGCTTCCAGATGGAATATGTCGATGAAAAAGGCAAGAAGAAAAGGCCGGTTATGATTCACCGAGCGCTTCTCGGCTCCCTGGAAAGATTCATTGGCGTTTTGATCGAGCACTACGGTGGATATTTCCCTCTCTGGCTTGCGCCGGTGCAGGTGAAGGTAATTCCGGTTTCGGAAAAGTTTGAGGAATTTGCCAGAAAAGTTGAGAAAGAATTGAAAGACGCAGATTTGCGAGTTGAGTTTGATGCTAGCGATGAATCGGTCGGCAAGAAGATCCGAAATGCAGAGCTCGAAAAAATTCCATACATGCTGATACTTGGTGAGAAGGAAGAAAAAGCCGGCAAGGTCGCCGTCCGCTCGCATAAAAAAGGCGACGAAGGCCAGATTGAACTAAAGAAACTGATCTCAAATCTCAAAAAAGAAATTAACGAGAAAAAATGAACGAAGTTTTAAAATTTCCCGAAGGCGGCAGAGACAGCCTGGAAAAACCCCTGACAAATCAAGAAATTGATGAGGGCATAAGTAGTCTCGAGCTCGATATTAAGAACATTCAGAGAAAAATGGAAGCTCTGGAGGTAGAAGAAGCTGATAAGAAACAACAATTGGCCTGGCTAAAGGAAGAAAGAGACAAAAATGAATCCTAGCGTCTCCCGAAAATGCTTTGCCGCAGACATCGGCGCCACCAACTGCCGGCTTGCAATTGTGGATGAACAAGGACGAATTTTTCGAACGGAGAGAATCAAGACGCCTCAGGAGAACACGATTGAAATTATCAAGGAAAAGGTCAGGGATTTTGTCGACGGCGAGAAGCTTGCCGGACTTGCCTTCTCTATCGCAGGTCCGGTAGACGGAGAGTCTTCTAGCTTCACCAATCTGCCCGGCCAGCCGGAGATGTGCTGCGATGATTTTAGAGGTATTAACCCCGAGGTTATATTCTTAAATGATGGTGCTGCCGCAGTTTACGCGGAACATTACAAAGACCCGGCAAAAGACATAGTATTCATTACTATTTCATCCGGCATCGGCGGAGCCGTCATTAAAAATGGCGGGCTTATCAGATTTAAAGACACCGATGAGGAATTTGGCCATATTGAGATAGCCGATAGCGCCTATCATCTTCCCTGCGGCTGCAAACCCGGAATGTTCAACCACTGGGAAGCCTTCTGCTCCGGTAATAACTTGGTGCGCTTCTTTAACGCATGGAAGTCAAATGAGAAAATAGATTCAGATTTTGAGCCCAAAGAAGCCAAGGACATTTTCACCGCCGCAAGTGATGGCAATGAAGCCGCCAAGAAATTTTTAAAAGACGGCTTTGGACGGATAAATAAAATAGCCGTTGAAAAAGTTATCGAAAAATATCATCCGGAGAAGATTGTTTTCGGCGGATCGGCGGCTATAAACAACCAAAAGGAAGTCTTGGACGGCATAAAGGAGATTAAAGATCTGCCGGAAATATCATTTACAAGTTTCGGCGATGACATCTCCCTCATCGGCGCCGGAAAGTATTTATTTAATACACAATAATTAATCCGTCATTCTGGCATGTCCAGAATCTCAGAATTTATTCACTAAAAATGATTATGAAAAGCAGTCTTTGGAAGATATCAGAACAAGAGAAAAAATCTATACTCTCACTGGTCACAAAAGGCAAGGAAGAAGAAAGGCATAACGAACGATTTGCCATTTTTAGCTTCGAGGATATGTACAATATCTTTTCTGATAACGAGATCGCTATTTTTGAGAAGTATCTTGCCTTCAATCCCAAAGAACTCAGTAAATCGCTCCCTTTTCTTGGTATCAAGGAGCCGGAAAATCTTGTCACGATCAGGAATCAACATTTTACAACAGATAAGCTTGCCGATGTTCCTCCTGTCCAGTATCTCCCATCAAGAGACGTGAAAGCTTTAGCCAGACTCAACAAAGAGATAAGGGAAGATCTCGGCAAAGAACTGAATGTGCTATATGGTTACCGTTCACCCGCTAGACAGGTCTTCTTATTTTTTGATCACCTAAACAGAACATTTCATTTTGATTTTGATGCAGCAATCAAGCGTGTTTTCCCGCCACACTATAGCGAACATGCTTCCGGCGTAGTCCAGGGTATAGACTTTATTACCCAAGATGGTATTAAAGGTGACGGTTTTGAGAAAACAACAGAATATGCGTGGCTCACCAAAAACGCTAAAGAATTTGGTTTTGTAGAATCGTATCCGAAAAATAATGTTTATGGTGTTGTTTGGGAATCATGGCACTGGAAATATATAGATGAAAATTCATTAAAGGACATTTAGGATTCTTGTCATTCCGGACTATTCATTTAAATTATAATCAGTTGATCCGGAATCCAGAATTTATTGGTATAGATTCTGAATCAAGTTCAGAATGACACTTAAGCTCAAACTCCCAACTGTCCCTGGGCTTTGACGATTTTTGAAACCGCAAGTATGTATGCAGCGGTTCGAAGGTCTGTTTTGTAAGTTTTGGATATTTCTAGGACATTTTTGTAAGCGGTTTTCATTTTCTTTGCAAGTTTTGCCTGCACCTCTTCACTATCCCAATAAAATCCGCTTTTGTTTTGCGACCATTCAAAGTAGCTCACCGTCACACCGCCGGCATTTACCAGGATATCCGGAACGATTAAAGTGCCATTTTTGAGTAATATTTTTTCAGCTTCCGGCGTTACGGGACCATTTGCCATCTCAAGGATAAGTTTTGCCTGCACGCCATCCGCATTTTCTGCCGTGATGGTGTTCTCAAGAGCGGCAGGAATCAAAATGTCGACACCGAGTGTCAAAAGTTCCTCGTGGGTAATCTCTTTCGCGCCTTTAAATCCAGCAATAGTTCCCTCCTCGTGTTTCTGCGCAAGCAAAAATGGGACGTCGAAACCATGAGGATTGTACACCGCATTTTTCGAATCAGCCAAGGCAACCACCTTAAAATCGTTGTTTGCGTAATGAAGTATTTCGGCCGCGCCTCCTCCGACATTGCCAATGCCGTAAATAGCAACGGTAAGCGGCTTCTTTCTACTCTTAAATCTGTGCTTTATCACCTCTTCCAGCACGTAAACACCGCCTTGAGATGTCGAGGTATCACGGTCGATAGACCCGCCAATCTCGATGGGCTTGCCGGTAAATGCCGCCGGCTCTTTCTTGCCGGCAATGGTGGAATATTCATCACTCATCCACGCCATCACTTGAGAGTTTGTATAAACATCCGGCGCAGGTATATCCTGATCGGGACCGATGACCGAGTAAAACTGCCTGACGAAACCGCGTGATAATCGCTCTAATTCCTTTTGTGAAAGCTTTTTCGGGTCAACCGTCACACCGCCTTTCGCTCCGCCATACGGCACATCCAGAACGGCAGTTTTGATACTCATCCAAAATGACAGCGCCTTAACCTCGTCAAGATCAACCCGCGGATGAAATCTAATGCCGCCTTTGTACGGCCCGCGGGCATTGTTGTGCTGCACCCGATAACCCTGGAATACCTCCGTGCTTCCATTGTCGAGTTGGACCAGAATGCTAGCCAGGGTGATTTTTTGCGGCTCGCGCAAAACTTTCAGCACGTCTCCCCCGACCTGGAGGATCTCGCATGCTTTTTCCAGCTGGCTCAAGGCACTATCAAAAGCGGTTTCTTTTTCCATCTCTTTTATTGTCATAAAAATTATTTTAGTTCATTTTCGAAATTTAAAAAAGAGATTTGTAATTAAATTGTCATTCTGGCTTGGCCAGAATCCAATTTTCAAGAGCCAGATTCTGGCCAAGCCAGAATGACGCCCAAGGAGATCTTGAAATTCCGTAATGCAAGGCGTAGAATTGAATTAATGAATCTAGAAGATCCGATAAAGATGCACAGGGATTTAAAGGGCAAAATCATCATCAGTTCGAAAATCGAACTAAATGAGGAGACTCTTCCTGTTGCCTATACTCCGGGCGTTGCCAAGGCGTCAGACGCCATCGCCAAAGACAAATCGCAGGTCAATGTCTTGACGGGAAGGCAAAATACCGTACCGGTTGTTTCCGACGGCAGCGCAGTGCTTGGACTTGGCAACGTCGGCCCCGAAGCTGCCATGCCGGTGATGGAGGGCAAAGCAGCTATTTTCGCCCAATTTGCCGGAATAAACGCTGTGCCGATTTGCCTAGACACCCAAGATACTGAGGAAATTATTGGAATAGTGAAAGCCATGGCACCATCTTTTGGCGGGATTAATCTGGAAGACATCTCGGCGCCCCGCTGTTTTGAAATTGAAAAAAGATTAACCGAAGATCTCGATATCCCGGTCTTTCATGACGATCAACACGGCACCGCCATCGTCGTTTTGGCAGGTTTGATCAATGCCTTAAAGGTTGTCGGCAAAGACAAAAATGTAAAAATTGTTATCTCCGGCGCCGGAGCTGCAGGCATCGCCATAGCAAATTTACTTTTTCACTACGGCTTTGAAAACCTATGCCTGTGCGACTCTAGGGGAATAGTTCACGGAAGAAGAGAAGATTTAAGCGAACACAAAAAAAGCATAATCACAAGAAGCGCCTCGCCTTGCAAGGAAGGAAGCTGTAATCTGGCCCTTAAAGACGCCGATGTCTTGATAGGAGTTTCAAAACCCGGCCAGTTTACAACAAAAGACATAAAATCCATGAACCCAGATCCGATAGTCTTTGCCATGGCAAACCCTATCCCCGAAATCATGCCGGATGAGGCGAGAAAAGGTGGCGCCAAAGTCATTGCCACCGGCCGAAGCGACTTTCCGAATCAGATCAATAACGCACTTGTCTTCCCCGGCCTTTTCCGAGGGTTGCTCGATAATGGCATTCAAAAAGTAACCATGGATATAAAGGTCGCTGTTTCTGAGGCCATCGCAAAAATGGTAGAAAATCCAACCGCAGAAAAAATTATTCCGTCTATCTTTGACAAAGGCTTGGTACCAACGATTGCAAATTCACTGAAAGATTTCGATAAACAGGGCAAGAAAAAATAATGCCTCCCGAAAGTGGATCGGAAAATATTATCAATCTCAGCACCGAAAGAGCAACAAGAGAAATTGAGTCGCTGAAGAACAGGCTTGAGGTTCTTAGAAACGAGGTTGATCAAGGGATGGCAACAAGTGAGCGTTTGGGATTCAAAGCAGATAATATAGAATCTCTGACAAAAAAAAGAGAAATTGCCAGCAATCAATATGAGACAGAAGATGAAACACTTAAGAAAATAATAGAAATAACAGAAATAGAAAACAAAATTAAAGCTCTTGAAGAGGGGTTGAATAACATCTAAGATTAGTTTCATTCCAAAAACTCCATTTTTCTGTTAAAATTAATCCCTATGAAGTACTATATTTGGGCCTTGGGTTGCGCTATGAACCACTCGGATGCGGAAAGGATCGCATCTGTTTTTGAAGATGCCGGCCATACACAAACGACGTCTGAATCTGATGCTGATTTTGTAGTTATTGTCGCCTGCAGCGTCCGCCAGCACGCCATCGATCGCATTTACGGCAAAGCTCGCGAGTGGCAAAAACGCAAGGAAAATGGAGGTTTGGTCACTATTCTCTCCGGCTGTGTCTTAGATAAAGATAGAGTTACCATGAGCAAATTTTTTGACCTGATTTTTGATATAAAAGATCTCCCAAAATTGAGAAAATTTTTGGAATCAAGCACTAAATCCAAAAGTCTAAATCCTAAACAATACCAAAACCCCAAAAAAGCCAATCCCGAAAAAACTGATTTGGAAATTGAAAATTGGGATTCGATTGAAAATTGTGAATTGGAAATTGAAAATTACGAAGATTATTTCAGTATTACTCCAAAAAGAGAATCTTCGTTCTCTGCCTACGTGCCCATCTCTACCGGCTGCAATAATTTTTGCACCTACTGCGCCGTCCCCTACACTCGCGGGCGGGAAGTTTCGCGGCCAATGCCGGAGATTTTGTCTGAGATCCGCAATCTGGTGTCTGCCGGCTACAAAGAAATAACCCTCCTTGGCCAAAATGTGAATTCCTATGGCTCAGATTTTGTCCATACGCATAATTACCAAGGACAAAAGGACAAAAGGACTGAAAAACAAAAGAATAATGTTTGCAGTAATCCTGAGGAAACGAAGGATCTCTCAAAGAAAAATGAGGAAGAAAAGAGATTCTTCGACTCGTCACTATGTGAAGTCGCTCAGAATGACAATGTTGGGTCAGATTCTCAATGCAAAACACTTAATACCGATTTCACTAAACTTCTTAAAAAAATTGATAAAATCCCCGGCACATACCGAGTTTATTTCTACTCTAACCACCCAAAAGACTTCTCAGACGAGCTAATCAAAGCTATTCCGAAAACTGAGCATTTTCCTCATTACATCCACCTGCCCCTGCAGTCCGGCAGCGATAAAATCTTGAAAGCTATGAATCGCCATTACACCCAGAAAAACTACTTTAGTTTAGTTAATAAAATTAAGAAAGCGATACCTGAGGTCGCCATTACCACTGACGTAATTGTTGGCTTCCCGGGCGAGACGGAAGAAGATTTTAACGAGACAAAGAAAGTAGTGCGCGATGTCGGTTTTGAAATGATTTACATCGGCAAATTTTCTCCTCGATCAGGCACGAGAGCAGCAAAAATGGAAGATAATGTGCCTCAAAAAGTAAAAGAAAAAAGATGGCAGGAAATAACAAATCTTTTAAAGAAATACCTTGAGAAAGAAAACAAAAAGTATGTCGGCATGATCATGAAGGTGCTTATAGACTCTGAGAAAAACGGCAAATACTACGGCCGCACCGATAATTATAAAATAGTCGAGTTGCAAAATGAGGTTCAACCTCACGTGAGGTTGAACCTCGGAAAACAAACTAGCCTCTTAGGCCAGTTTGTCGATGTTGAGATTGTTAGCTCTGAAGCTTGGATGCTAAAAGGAAGAGTTGTCTAATTTCCTTGATTGCTTTCCTGGCTAGCAGCATCGGTTGAATATTCAGTACCATCTGAAACTGTTGCATTTACATTACCACCTTCGCCAACATGAACTTGCAGGCTCATATCATTCTGTTGATCGGTGAAAACTGCCTGTTCATATCCTGCTTCCTTTTGGTCATCTATTTTCTCCTGTCTGCCCAAACCAATATGTACTGCAATGAAGGAGCCAATCGTGATCAACGGAGTTAAAACAGCAGCTCTTATAATGCCTTTTTTATTTCTCTCGGCCTCTCTTCGCACCTTATTCCTAGCTATCTCTCTTGCAACATTATCGTCACCTTCTCGAATTTGTCTTGCCTGCTTACCTTCCGAAGTCTCAACTGGACTGTTAAATGTTGAACGTATTTCTTCTATACCTTGCTGATCTTTCAGTGTAAAGTCAGGCTTTTCAGTAACTGGTTTCTCACCAATCCCTTCCTGGCCAAATCTTCTTACCATTTCTTTGTGTCTCGAATTTCCCTCGACTATTGATTCTTCCGCTTTAGGACCTCTATTTACATCTCCAGTTTCATTCATTTTTGAAACCCTTCTTTAATTTCCCTCATCATACATAAGTTTTCTGATATAATCAATTAGTTAATTAGGGATTAGATAAATAGGAAATGAAGAACCCAATTATAGTCATTGCCGGACCAACGGCCAGCGGAAAGACTGCGCTTGCGGTTCACTTGGCAAAGAAGCTCGGCGGCGAAGTCATAAATGCCGACTCCCGGAGCATTTACAGAGAGATGGATCTGGGCACCGGCAAACCGACAACGGAAGAGCGTGAAGGCATCCCGCATCACCTTTTCGACATTGCCGATCCCGACGAGCAATTTTCGGTAGCCGAGTACAAGAAGCTGGCAGAAGAAAAAATTAAGGAAATTGCCGGCCGCGGGAAAATCCCTATCATTGCCGGCGGAACGATGATGTATATCGATGCCGTTATTTATAATTATGAAATGTCCGATACAAAGCCGAATCAGAAACTGCGGGAGCGATTGGCCCAAAAATCAACCGAGGAAATTTTTTCCGAGCTTCAAAAAGCCGACTCCCGAACAGCCAAAATGATCGATTCCCACAACCGGCACCGATTAATCAGAGCCTTGGAGATTTTCTATGAGACCGGATCGCCAAAAGCCAGCGAAAAGAAGAAATCCTTACCAAAAAATGTTTTGTATTTAGCTCTTTGTGAAGGCTTTGGAGCTAAAGCGATGAAATCTCCCTCCTCTGTCATTCCCGCGCAGGCGGGAATCCAGAAAAATAAAGCAGATTCTGGACAAGCCAGAATGACAAAGGGAAATGACCGCAAGCAATTGTACGACAGAATAAACAAACGTGCCGATGTCTGGATGAAGGAAGGATTTGTGGACGAGGTGAAAAAATTACTCGAAAAATATTCTTTGGGTGATCCTGGCATGAACGGTATAGGCTACAAACAAGTTGGACTATATCTAACTGGAAAAATTAGTTTGAAAGAAGCGACTGAGAAGTTTAAACAAGGCGACCGCAACCTTGCCAAACGCCAGCTTACCTGGCTTCGTCGCAATAAAGATGTGACTTGGATAAAGAATAAATCCGAAGCAGAAAAAGCAGTCAAAAATTTCTTGGGCACCTAAGCATACGATTCTGCCCTAAATACACATTGCAAGCACTACGCTAAACTGTATTAGCGTAGTGCTTTTGACTATTTACACTATTGGTACACTAAACTAGTTTAGTGTACCAATACACCATTCATAAATTGAAATGATTGAGATCCGTCCCATTTATTATTCTGAATCAGTCCAGCAAAGTAGGTTTGCCATTCCCGGCTCTGATCGGGAATCCAGGTACATTTACATGGATTCCGCATCCCCGCCTGCCGGACAGTCAGGAATTACGGAATGATAACAGATTTTGTGTTAAAATATAACCATGGATAAAAAGTATTTGGCTATTCTTGCTGCCAAGCAGGCGGGATTTTGGTCGCGCGCTTTTGGGCGTGGCGGCGGCGGAGCTTTGCCCGGCGTTATCGCCCAACGGATTGATCCTGAAATTAATGCAAAGCTGACCCAAAATTTGGCAAAAGGCGTCATTTTGGTTACCGGCACTAACGGCAAAACAACAACCGCAAAGATGATTACTGAAATTCTGGAGAATGCTGGAATGAAAGTCCTAAATAACTCCGGCGGGTCAAATCTTTCTCGCGGCATCGCCTCAGCCTTAATATCTCGTGCTAGTATTTTCGGCAGTTTAAAAGCCGATATCGGCGTTTATGAGGTTGACGAAGCAACGATGCCGGAATTAATTAAAAATTTAAAATTTAAAATTCAAAATGGGCCATCCACTGTCATTCCCGCCCACCAAAGGTCGGATAAACATCCGGCGGAAATCCAGAAAAATTCCGATTCTGGACAAGCCTGCCTGCCGGCAAGGCAGGCCAGAATGACGAAAAACAAGAGTCAAATCAAGGCGATTATGGTTACAAATATATTCCGTGATCAGCTTGACCGCTACGGCGAGGTCGACAAAACGGCCGCAATTATTGAGAAAGCGATCAAGGATGCGCCGGATGCCAAGCTGATCTTAAACGCCGACGACCCCATGGTTGCCTCGCTTGGAAAAGGCAAGGACAATGTCTTGTACTTCGGCGTTCAAGACACGCGAATTTCGGCCAGTTCCGAGCTTGCCATTGACTCAAAGGACTGCCTCGTTTGCGGCAGCGAGCTAAATTACGCGAGAAGATATTACGGCCATATCGGTGTATATGAATGTCCAAACTGCGGATTCAAGCGCCCAAACCCTCAGATTTCCGCCAAGGATATCCGGTTGGAAGCGGGAAGCATCACCGCAAAAATGATTATCAAGCGCGAAAGTTTCGACTTGAAGCTGCCGATGGTCGGACTTTACAACATTTACAACGCTTTAGCAGCAACGGCCGCAGCATCATTTCTGGAAGTCAAAAGCGCCGCCATCGCTAAAACCCTGTCTCACTTGAAGCCGGCTTTCGGCCGTATGGAATCATTTGAGAAAAACGGCAAAAAAGCCATTATCCACTTAGTTAAGAATCCAACCGGCTTCAATCAAGTTGTAGAGGCAATCTCATCCACCCGAAAACCCAAAACTGCGCTTTTGATTTTAAACGACAACTTCGCCGACGGCACCGACATTTCCTGGATTTGGGACTGCGAGTACGAGGTTTTCAAAAATTATTTCTCAAACATCGTCGTCAGCGGCATCCGCAGTGAAGACCTCAGGTTGAGGCTAAAATATGCCGACGTGTCGTCAAAAATAATTACGGTAAAAAAAGACATTTCTGAAGCGCTGGATACGGCCATTAAAAAAACCGGCCCGAACGAGAAGCTCTATATTTTACCCACCTACACCGCCATGCTTGAGCTGAGAAATTTACTGGTCAAAGAAAAAATATTAGATAATTACTGGACTTAAATTATGCAAAGTTTAACGATTTATCACATGTATCCTGACGCCATGAACCTATACGGCGATCTTGGCAATGTCGTAACGCTTCGCCGCCGCATGCTTGAGCGCGGCATTTCGGTTGACATCGTAAATGTCGGGCGCGGTGTGAAAGCTGATTTTTCCAAAGCCGATATCGTCTTTCTAGGCGGCGGCCAGGACCGAGGGCAGAAAATTATAGCTGACGATTTGGCCAAACGCGGTCCGGCAATTAAACGTGAGGTCGAGCGAGGCTTGGTTTGCCTAACCATCTGCGGCGGTTTTCAGCTCTTCGGCAAATATTTTAAAACCAAAGAAGGTGAAATGCTGCCGGGAATTAGCGTTTTTGACGCCTACACTGTCGGGTCAGACAAAAGGTGCATCGGGAATGTCGTTCTGGACATCGAGGCTGAGGCGAAGAAATGGAAATCCACTTTAAATACCTTGGTCGGCTTCGAAAACCACAGCGGACTGACATATCTGGAGGGAAAAACCAGACCCCTCGGCAAGGTGAAAATCGGTTACGGCAACACCGGCGACCGCAAGTATGAAGGCGCCGTCTATAATAATTGTTACGGCACTTATCTGCACGGTCCGGTCCTGCCCAAAAATCCTCATTTTGCTGATCATTTAATCCAGATGGCAATAAATAGAAAATACGGCAGCTGGGCACGAATGAAGCAAATCGATGACAGAATCGAGTTGGCCGCCCACAAAGCGGCTGTTCTACGTGCAAAAACCGCCAAAACAGCGCACATTTAGTCCCTGTCATTCTGGCTTGACCAGAATCAAAGATAATCAAAATGTTTCAGTTACTACACTAATACATATTAGTGTAACGGTAGAGCAATTTATTGCCTCAATACAAAGCTCCAAAAAAACTCACATGAAAACAAAAACATCCACAAAGAGAAATCCCCGAGGGGATTTCTCGGGGATGATAACACTGCGGAAGCTAATGCTTCCCTTCAGGCTTGTCAGCCTTGGATGCTGGCTTCGATTTCGGAGGTTCGTTGACGCCAAGCAATGCTGCTTCGGCAATCTTTCTGACCACTGCCGCTTCCTCCGGGTTCTTCAGATCGCAAAGCTCCCTGCGATATAGTTGTCGCACCATTATCGCCTCCTAGCCGGTTTTCAGGACCTCTATCCTCTGAGAAAGGATGTTGACGATCCTGCCAGCGTCATCCTTGATCAGAGGAGTAAAGGGATCGTAAGGCCTCGTGCGGATGATTTTGTACGGTCCGTGCCTATTGCCGGTTTTTGCTCTGAGCTTCCGGAAAAGCTGCTTGCGTTTTTTCCGGGAAATTCGACCTTTCTGATGCCGTCCGTCGCAGCCCTGGCCATCGAAGTCAAGGCCATTGCCAAGTTCAAGGATCTTCTTTGTCTCCATAAAACAAAGGAGGCAAAAGTGCATTCCCATGAAACCTTGCCAAGGATAAACGGCACAATAAGGGCATACTTCGCAACCCTTGCCGCTGTAAACCGGCTCGACATCAGTGCCGCCATTTATCAGTTGCTGGATAAGCGGGAAAAATCTAAAATTGTATATTTTTTCCCATTCACGAACAGAATCAATCTTTCCATAAGCTTGCGTTGCCATTACTCCTCCTTTTCCAGGAAAATTAGGCTGATTAAGGACGCAAAAGAAGGAGTAAAACTTTGCCCTCCTTCTGTTAAAAACATATTAGCACAACCAAAGCCATTGTTCAACCGATTCTGGACGGGCCTGCCTGCCGGCAAGGCAGGCCAGAATGACAACTTTTGAATCCTGAAAATTGAACATTGAATGCCTGCCGGCCGGCGGTCAGGAAAATTGATACTTGAAAATTGAAAATTCTCGCTTTGTATACTTGTTTTTGGTTTTTTCTTTGCCGTAAAATAGTCCTTATGCTATCAAAAGTGAAATCAGCAACCGTTATCGGGCTGGAATGCGAGGAAATAGATGTCGAGGTGGATCTGTCACGCGGCCTCCCCTGCTTTAATATCGTTGGCCTGCCTGACAAAGCGGTCGAAGAAGCGAAGGAAAGGGTCAAAAGCGCCATCAAAAACTCAGGCGCAGAGTTTCCGCAGAAGAGGATTACAGTAAATCTCGCCCCGGCAAATATCAAGAAAGAGGGCCCGGCATTTGACCTGCCCATTGCGCTTGGCATCCTGGCGGCGTCCGAGCAGATAGCTTTTGATACGGAAAATTCTGTTGTTATCGGCGAACTTTCGCTCGGCGGCAAACTGCGAAAGGTGAATGGAGTCCTGCCTGTTTCCATGATGGCAAAGCAAAAGGGCTACAAGCAGATGATTGTACCCAAGGTGAACGCCAAGGAAGCGGTAATCGTCAAGGGAAGCGAAATCCTCCCGGTTGATACATTGAGGAGTCTGATTCTCCACTTCAGAAAAGAGAAAGGTATTGCCAAAGAAAAGGATTTTGAGATCAATTTTTCAGAAACGGAAGACACATTCCTGGATATGGCGAATGTCAAAGGACAGGAACACGCCAAACGCGCTCTGGAAATCGCCGCTGCCGGCGGACACAACATCCTGATGAGCGGTCCTCCGGGATCCGGCAAAACCCTGCTTGCCAAGACACTTACCACAATTCTTCCCAAGCTAACCTTCGACGAAGCGCTGGAAATATCAAAGATTTATTCGATAACCGGTGTTTTGCCAAAGGATAAAGCCTTAATCACCGCTCGCCCATTCCGCAACCCTCATCATACCGCATCGAACATCGCTCTTGTCGGCGGCGGCCAATGGCCGAAACCGGGTGAGATATCTCTTGCCCACCGCGGCGTACTTTTTCTGGACGAACTGCCGGAGTTTCCAAGATTTGTAGTGGAAATGCTGCGCCAGCCGCTTGAAGACGGCACCGTAACTATTTCCCGCGCCAGCGGCTCCCTCACATTCCCGGCAAAGTTTATCTTTGTCGCCGCCCAAAATCCCTGCCCTTGCGGATTTTTGAACGATCCTGTCAAGAACTGCTCTTGCTCGCCCTACCAAATCCTAAAATATCAGAAGAAAATATCGGGGCCGATTTTAGACAGGATTGATTTGCACATCGAAGTGCCAAGGGTTGAGCACGAGAAATTATTATCCGATAAGAAAGCTGAGAATTCGGCAAAAATCAAGGAACGAGTCGAAAAAGCCAGGAAAATCCAGCTGGATCGATTTCAAGAAAGCAAAAAAATAACAAATTCCGAGATGGATTCCCGCGACATCAAGGATTTTTGCCAACTCGACAAAGAGTCCTCCGAACTGCTCAAGTCCGCCATCGAAAAACTCTATCTGTCCGCAAGATCTTACACGAAAGTTTTGAAGCTGGCTCGCACCATTGCCGATCTTGAATCAAGCGAAAATATTAAATCCAGTCACATCGCCGAAGCCTTGCAGTATAGGCCAAAAAATTAATTTTCAATGAAGCATTGTATCAATGGAACATTCAATGAAAATTGAGAACTGAAAATTAAAAATTAACCAAAATAAATGAAGCAGTTTTCAAACAAAAACGAATACACCCTGGAAGAGCGGACAGCAAAGTTTGGCGAGATGATTATTGATTTCTGTAAAAGCATAAAGCAAGATGCGATAACAAAGCCGCTTGTAAGCCAGCTGATTCGTTCAGGAACAAGCGTCGGAGCGAACTACATGGAAGCCAACGCGGCAAGTTCAAAGAAAGATTTCCGAAAATAAGATCTTCATTTGTAAAAAAGAGGCCCAGGAAACCAAGCATTGGTTGAGAATGATTGTCCGCTGTCTTCCCGAGAAAAAAGAAGAAGCTGGAAAGCTGTGGCAAGAAGCGCAAGAGCTAACAATGATATTTCAGAAAATCACATCTTCGCTAAAAGAAAAAGAAACAATAAAGAATTGATCAAATGGGACATTCAATGAAAATTGAGAACTGAAAATTGAAAATTAATGTATTTAATATAGATTCTGCAGTCCAAAGATTGCCAAAACAGGATTCAGCGCATTTGTTTTTGTAACCAAAATGTAAATTGTAATGAGGGTTAAAAAGAAAACTGCCAGGAATATCAGGTTTCGCCTAAGCTCTTTTTTAAACCAGACGTCTTGAACTTCATCTTTCGGTTCTTTTTTGCCGATTGAAACTACCGCATCGGATTTCGCCGCACCGGCGCTAATCGTGCCATACTTTAAATTTCTCTTTTTGGGAGATTTCTTTTTCTTTGCCATGGTTAGATTATATTTTATAGGCAAAACCATTACAAGATAAGTCTTGAAGTCGCACTTATTGCAAGGTATAATACCCTTAACTTTGAAGCGGGAGACCTTAAAATAGACACAAATCTTCTTATCATCGCTGGAGCAACATTTATTCTAGCCATTTGGCTAGTCTTTTTAACCTATCGCCAAAACAAAATCTACAAGCGCGCCAGCGAACTTTTTAATACCGACAAAAACGGCGATGTATACAAGGTCCTTGAAAAATACTTGCATGAAACCAAGGAAGTCGAGCAATACGCCAAGAAGATGCAGATCGAGATGGTAAAAATCGGCAGGAAAATGCAGCGCAGCCTCCAAAAAACAGGCTTTATCAGATACAACCCATTTGGCAAAAACGACACAGGAGGAAACCAGAGCTTTTCCGTTGCACTGCTTGATAACGACGATAATGGCTTTGTAATCTCCAGCATGCACGCCAGAGAAGGCACAAGGGTTTATGCAAAGCAAGTCAAAGACGGCAAATCCACAAATACTCTCAGCGCAGAGGAAGAAGAAGCAATAAAAAAAGCAATGAAAGAATGAAAGCAAATAAGTGTAACCAATTACAAATAATAATATACGTATTTTAAATAAAAGAAGCGTGATTAAAATTCAAAGTAGCTTTAATGAGAATTAGTAAATTAGTATGATTAGTATTTAGCAACATTAAATTAGTAAGGAGTTATCATGTTTGAGAAAAAAGACGATTTCACGCCCACTATGGACAGCCAAAACATCGAAACGATTGTCGGCTCATCGGTAAAACTTAAGGGGAACCTTAAAAGTGACGGGGACATCAACATCAATGGCCACGTCTCTGGTGACATCAGAACAAAAGCAAGCGTCCAAATCGGCGGCAGTGCAAATGTCGTAGCCAGCATCAAGGCAAAGAATGTCTACATTTCCGGTGTCGTCCAAGGTAATGTCGAAGCTACCGACACATTGCAAATATCTGAGACCGGCAGAGTTTACGGCGACATACAAGCCGGGATCTTGGTCGTTTCTCCCGGCGCTGTCTTTTCAGGCAAATGCGCTATGGCTGAAACAAAGAAGGAAGTTGAGCTCGAACCCATCCTGGAAGTCGAAGAGACACAAGAAAAAGAAAAAAGCGCCAAAAAATGATCGGCGTATTCCATTTCAAATTTCTAATTTCAAATTGTAAATTATTTTTATGTACTACTATATTCTAAATCCCGCTTCAGGAGGCGGGCGCATAAATAAAATCCAGGATCGCTTGAAAGCGCGATTGAAGGAGCTTGGCATTGCCGGTGAGTTCGTAAAAAGCATTGGTGAAGGAGACATCACAAAGCTCACGAATCTGGGCATTAAAAAGGGCTACAAAACGATTGTTGCTGTCGGCGGTACCGGTACGATAAATGAGGTTATAAACGGCATTGGCAAGAATGACGTGGCCGTCGGCATGATCCCCATAGGACACAAGAATGAACTCGCCAAGTCTCTTGGCATACTTGACTGGCAGACCGCATGCAACATTCTGGCTGCCAGAAAAATAGACATTTTAGATGTCGGAAAAGTGGGAAAGAAATATTTTATCACAAGCGTAAATATCGGGTTTAGCGCAGAAATTACTAATGCAAAGCCGACTGAAGATTCCCTGTTCCAGAAAACAAAATACTATCGAAACGCTCTTTCATGGGCTTCTAAGTTTAAGCCTCAGCGAGCCATTTTGAACTTTAATGACGACTTCATCGTTGAGACCGACTTTTTCAATATTCAGATATCAAATGCCAGGTTTTCAGAAAATCAGCCGCAAGATTCAAAATCAAATCTGCTGGACATTTTAATTACCGGAAAGATGTCGGGGCTAAATTCTTTAAAATATATAATGGATCCCGAGAAGCTAAAACCGGAGAAAAAGCCGGACATTTCACTGTTTCGGGCCAAACGAATAGCCATAAACACGCCAAAACCAATGGATGTGGCAATCGACGGATCAATTGCCTGCAAAACTCCTATTGTTTGCCAAATCTCCACCAGACAGTTGAAGCTAATAGTAGCCCGCAAAAAAGCCCCGGCAAAACAAGAGGCAAAAACCAAGGCAAAGGCATCTTAAAAGGCATCTTAAATACAATTGACACCAAGCTCATTTTTTGCTATGATATTCGAGGAAAATTAAAGGAGTAATTTCTATAAGATACAACATAAACCACCAGATTAAGGCAAAGGAAGTGCGCCTGCTTGACATAAACGGCGAACAAATCGGAGTTGTTTCATTGCCTGAAGCGCTAAGAACCGCGGAAGAGGAAGGATTGGATCTTGTGGAAATATCTCCAAATGCAAATCCCCCCGTTGCAAAGATTATAGATTGGGGGAAATTTAAATACGAGAAACGCAAACAGGAACAAACCCAGAAGAAAAAACAACGAAATGTTGAGATGAAAGGTGTCCGCCTAAGCTCAAAGATAGGCGAGCACGACATGGAGACGAAGGCAAAAAGCGCTAAAAAATTTCTCTTGTCAGGAAACAAGGTAAAGGTCAGATTATTCTTTAAGGGCAGAGAGATTACCCATAAGGACATTGGTGAAAAGGTCTTGAGAAAGTTTGCTGAAAAGTTAGAGGACGTTTCAACGGTTGAACAAGATGTAGCATTCACGGGAAGAGAAGCTGGGATCATTCTGGCTCCAAAAAAAGAAAAATAAGCGTAACCAATTACAAATAATACCGATATACATACTCTAGATAAGGGGCGCGATTAAAATTCAAGCATCCTTAATGAAGATAAGTAAATTAGCATGATTAGCAATTGGTTACAAGAGAATTAGTAAGGAGAAAATTAGTAATGCCAAAGATGAAAACGCACAAAGCTGCGGTAAAAAGATTTAAATTGACCAAAAAGGGCAAGCTCATAAGAGCCCGAGCCTACGGCAATCATATTTTGGAGAAAAAGTCCCCGGACAGGAAGAGAGACGATACAAAAAATGCATCGGTTTCCCCCGCTGACTATAAAAATGTAAAAAAGCAAATCAGAGGATAATAAATGAGAGTCAAAAGAGGCGTTACTACACGCAAAAAGCATAAAAAAATAATGAAGCAAGTCAAAGGTATGTCACATGCCAGGACTTCATCCATAAAGGGCGCAAAAGAGGCATTGCTCCACTCCATGTCCTATGCATACCGTGATAGGAGAACAAAAAAGCGCGACTTCAGATCGCTATGGATCGCTAGAATTTCAGCGGCCTGCAGGCTAAACGGCACAAAATATTCAGATTTTATGAAATCCCTAAAAGACAGGCATATCGAGATTGATAGAAAGATTTTGGCAGACCTTGCCGCAACAGAGCCGGAAGTTTTTAAAAAACTAGTAAAATAGATCATCGGTTGTTATTCAATAGTTATTCGGTAGTTACTCAATGGATAATAAGAAAAAAGAGGGATTTCAGGATTTAGAAGTATATAGGCTTTCTGTTGAGCTGGCATTAGATATTTATCGCTTGGTTGATAAGCTGCCGAAATCCGAACACTACGGGATCAGAGATCAACTGACAAGAGCAATTAATTCGGTTGGGGCTAACATCGCAGAGGGCTATGGACGATATTCATACAAGGACTTCACAAGGTTTCTTTACATAGCGCGCGGATCTTTAATGGAAACCCTACACTTCTTAAATATTTCTCTCAAGTTAAGGTATATAAATCAAGTAGAATATGATAATCTAGATAAGAAAATAAAAAACCTGGGCATTAAACTAAATAATTTTATAACTGCTATCTTGAAAAACAATAGAAAAACAACTGAATAACTATTGGATTACCACCGAATAACCATTGAATAACCATTAACAAACGAAAGGAGCAATATGAAAATCAACAAATATAAATGCAAGGATTGCGAAGCTGAGTTTGAACTTCTTGAAGGCAATACACCGGAAGTAAAATGCATCAGCTGCGAAAGTAAAAATGTGAAAAAAGAAGGAACCAAAGAGATCGAAAGCGGCTGTGGCGGAGGATGTTCTGCCTGCCACGGATGCGAGTAAAATAAAAGTCTACATGCTTTAAAAAAGCACCGATTGGTGCTTTTTTAATTTCCCTCGTGGTAAAAAGATTTATTTTATTTTATTTTATTTTATCTTCTCTAGTTTACCGTCTCGAAGATGTATCACTCGGTTCGCAATCCTCGTCACATCCGGATTATGGGTAACTATCACGAACGTTTGTCCGGTTTTTTTGTTGAGATCAGTCATCATGTCGATGATCTCATCGCCTGTCTTGGTATCTAGGTTGCCGGTCGGCTCATCGGCTAGGATAATCGCCGGGTTGTTAACCAAGGCTCTCGCTATAGCTACTCTTTGCTGTTGGCCTCCGGAAAGCTGGGTCGGCTTAGAACTGGCTCTTTTGCCCATACCTACTTCTTCAAGATGCTTCAGCGCCCTTTTCTTTGCTTCCTTCTTCTTAACTCCCGAGTATTTAAGCGGCAACATAACGTTTTCAAGAGCTGTTAGCGTTGGGATTAAGTTGTATTGCTGAAATATGAATCCAACCATCTCTGATCTAATGCTCGGGTAATCACCCTTTTTAACTTTTGTAATATCTTTTTTATCGATAATTACTTTGCCGCTCGATGGTTGATCCAAAATACCAAACATATTTAAAAGCGTCGACTTACCCGATCCCGACGGTCCCATAATGGCTACTATTTCACCTTTTTTAATATCCAAGTTTAAATTATTCAGAGCATGAACAATGTTTTCCTTGCTCGGTTTATAAGTTTTTGTAAGCTTTCTTGCCTCAAGTATTTTTTCGTCTTTTTTTGCCATTTATCTACCTTTGAAATTTGTAATTTTATTGGAAATTGATCATTGGAAATTGGAAATTTTTAGCTATTCTTCCTTTAAAGCCGATACCGGGTTGACTCTCGCAGCATGCCACGCCGGATAAAGACCGGCTACAGCGCCAATCACGATTGAAAATACTATCGCCCCGATAGCAAGCCGCGGTGTGATGGCAAATATCTGGATATTCTTTGACGCCGTGGACATATTGATTAGATATACGATTCCACTACCAATACCCAGACCGATAAGGCCGCCGAAAAGACCAATCATGGATGATTCAATCAAGTATTCTTTGATAATATGCCGGTCGCGCGCGCCAACCGCTTTCTTGACGCCGATTTCGCGCCTTCTTTCTGAAACCGACATAATCATAGTGTTAATCACGGAGAGCGATCCGACAACCAGAGCAATGAGCGCGCTTCCCATAATCACGGCGTTTAAAAGCACTGATACCGATTCGATCATCTTCTTGCCTTGCGCCGGTGAAAGAGCCTTCACGTCCTTCACTTTTGACTCAATGTCTTTGGAAACCTTTTCCGGATCTGCGCCATCCTTCCAACTTACAGAAGCCGAAGAATTGATATTGTTTACGTCAAAGTTGGCTGCTTGGGCAATCTGGCTCTGCACTGCAGGAGATAGGTATTTAAATGATGGGTCCGCCACAGCCTGTTTGGCACTCGCTGATTTATCTTGCAAATCCTTTAACGTTGGCGTCTGGTCGATTAAAATCGCCCGAGCATCTCCGATATTCATGAAAATATAACTATCCGGGCCTGTCATGGTTTTTTCCAAAACTCCGACAACTTTAAAGTCTTTATTATCAATCTTAAATGTATCGCCGGTTTTTAAATTTTTATCAGAAGCGATGTCTGAACCGACCGAAATAACTCCCGCATCCCCCTTTTGGATCATTCTGCCGCTTTTCATGGTTAAAGTTTTCCAGTTTTCATTTTTGAAGTCGCTATTTAGATCGACTCCCATAATGGTCGGCGGCGGACCAAAGCTGATCCCCGATCCTCCATTCTTCTTATCGGGATCAATGTAGCTTGTCTCCACTCCTGCCTGAACCGCCTTTACTCCATCAACCTTTGCAATTTGGTCAATCTGATCCTTTGTTAGAAATCCTCCGGACGCAAAAGGGTTTCTCTCGCCGCTTGCCCCTTGCGAAGAAGAAACGGTAATCTGCCCGGTGAGAAACTGCTCGCCGCCCTTTAGCATCAAGTTCATTTTTTCAGCCAAAGCGCCCAGAACAACTAATGCCAAAACGCCGATGACAATACCAAATATTGTAAGAATTGTTCTTAGCTTCCTCCGAAACATGTTGCGAATAATTTCAAACATAAAAGACCCTTATTAACTATTCTATTCTACACGAAAATTTACGTCCTGTCTGCAAAGAAAAAATCCCATCTTGCGATGAGACCTTTTCTGGTAGACGCTATCGTAAGTTATTCGAACAATGATGCCTTAATTCAGCTTGAGAAAGCCTTCAAAGAAATCCCTGCTTAATTAGAAAAAACTTTCTTCTCTGTCTCACCGAGAAATCAATTTACCATATAGTCCTAGAAGCTTTACCTTACTTTATATTTGGGTTTAAGATCACAGGTGCCTGGGGCGTCTGGCTGAAATCAAAATCACTTATTAAGTTTCCGAGAGCAGGATTATTCTCCCGTACATCCGGTCTAGGATCGGGACGTCCGTCGGTTTTGGGATCTAACCGCTCGCCGCCAAGGAAATCATCTTCGATAAATTTGATGTAAGCATCATGGCTGAGCGTTTGATGATCGATATATCCCCTTTTTGCATATGGGCTGATGACAATGCCTGGGACTCTGAGGCCATAACCGTTCTCATCTACCGTGGGTGGAACGACGTGGTCGTAAAACCCGCCCCAGTCGTCCCAGGAAAGGAAAATAGCGGTGCTGTCCCAGTCCGGACTTTTCATGATTGCGTTGATCAGACCGGTCACATATGACTGACCGCTGCTTACAAGTGCCGGGGGATGTTCGCTGACTGAGCCGGTCGGATCGATCCAGCTAACCGACGGCAAATCGCCTTTCTTGGCGGCAGCGTAGAAGTTATTTAGCGACTGGATGTTCCCCAGCTGGCCGTCCTGTTTCACAGTGTCAAAATATGGCAGAGGATTCCAGATACCCGGTGTCTTGGCATTCTGAGGCACCGCTTTACACGACATATCCGCGTCGTTTTCACAATCTGGCTCAGTGCCGTTAAAAACATAATAGCCCCAGGACACATTTTGTTTGTGCAGTAGATAAGTAAGGTCGGTCCAAGCATAGATGGGAGGCTTGAGTTTAGTCGCGGCCGCCGTCAGCTTTTTCTTGAGCTTCGGAGGAATATTGACTGATTTTAGCTTGTCTATGCATTGCTGGATGTACTGATTGGCGTCCTCATTGGCAGTACAATTTTGTTTGATAATTGATTGCAGTTGTTGAGCCATATCTGGCGTAATGCCAATTTGCGTCAATGCCGACTCACATGTTTTTGATTTGCTACCATTCTGGCATGCTTTGATGATGTTTTTGCCTGCGCCGGCAAGGAAATCTGGTGGATTACCCGGACTCTGCAGTGCATTTACGCACGACTGAGGATTATTGCTCTTAGAGCACTTTGCCGACCATTCCGACACCATAAACAAGTGCGATGGCAGGCTCCAGGAGGCGTTGGACTCAAACAGGTGGTCCTGGAGAACAAAGTTTTTGGCATAATCCCAGTAGTTGGGAATCTCGGCATCCGTGTGATATCCCATCACATCAGTATTCTCGCCACTAGAGCAAGCCGGATCATTTGCGGCGCATTTCTTCTTGGACATTTCTGCCTGGCCGATAAAGCCATCCATCCTGCCACCGTTGATGTCGGCGGTGGCATTTGATTGGCTGTGAGGTCCTCCAGCATTTTTGTCATTTGTATCGTGATATGGTTTTACGCACTGACCAGTGGCCGGATCGGGAACACAGACAGTGGGCTGGTCGTCTTTCATTGGAATGCCGTCAGCTCCGGGAAAGGTACCGAAGTAGCTATCGAAAGAGCGGTTCTCCTGCATGATGATCACAATATGTTTGATCTTGTGGATGCCGGTTTCATCAGAGCCGGCGGTTCTGGAGTGATTTGATAGAAACAAGTAGCCTGCTGCTCCAATTACCAAAATCAGAATTATTATCAAAGGAACCCAGAAATATATTTTACGAAAGAGTTTTGGCATATTTAAATTTTAAGCAGCTGTTTGAAAAAGTCAATTACCTCCCTTTAAAAAACAACTCTTTTGCCCCATATCCATTATCGAAGGAGCCATTTAATACTTTACCAATTTTATGCACAAAGATAAAATTATATAAGTTATGACAACCATTACAAAATCCCAACCAGGTTCCAAAATAGCAATAGAAGAGCGCTCTGATGCAGAAAAACCGCTGTCTGAACTATTCAGCAGTCTTAAAACTTCCTCCTTAGGTCTCTCGGGGAAAGAAGCTATCGACCGCCTTGCCAAGTTCGGCCCGAATCAGATTGCTTCTGTAGATGAAAAGGGCCTTATCCTGAAATTTATCTCAAAGCTCACAAGCCCTCTCACCCTGACCCTTATTTTTGTTGCTGTTGTCTCCTTCGTCTTGGGCCAACGGGTTGACTCGCTTATAGTAATTCTCATGGCTGTCTTAAGCGTTGTTTTGTCATTCTTGCAGGAATATAGCGCCTCAAAAACCGCCAAAAAACTGCAAGAGATGGTAAAAATCACAGTCTTCGTAAAACGCGATGGCAAGAAACTGGAACTGCCGTTAAGAGACGTCGTTCCCGGAGACATTATCGAACTTTCGGCTGGGAAAATGGTTCCTGCCGACGCCAGAATTATTTCGAGTAATAATCTGCACATAAATCAGTCGGCTTTAAATGGCGAATCTTTCCCGGTTAAAAAAAGTGAGGCCTGGAATGGAAAGAAAACCAGCCTGGTTTTTGACATTAACTCCCTGATTTTTATGGGCTCGAATGTTGTTGGAGGATCGGCTGAGGCAGTCGTTTTAAAAACCGGTAAGGAAACTGAGTTTGGAAAACTTTCCCATGAGGTTGCCAAAACAAAGATTACGACCTCTTTTGATAAAGGCATAACTCGTTTTGTCATGCTTATGATCCGTCTCATTGTCATCCTTGTCTTAGTGGTTTTTGCCGCTAATTTTTTCCTGAAAGGCAACTTTACTGAATCTCTTCTCTTTGCACTCGCTGTGGCCATCGGGCTAACTCCCGAAATGCTCCCAATGATTGTGACCATCAACCTTTCCAAGGGAGCACGTGACATGGCTAAAAAGAAAGTAATCATCAAAGAGCTTAGCTCGATACAGAACTTTGGAGCCATGGACGTCCTTTGCACCGATAAGACCGGGACACTGACGTTTGACGAAGTTTCTTTGATAGGTGCTGATGACCTGAACAGGAAAAGAAATGAAAAAGTCTTTGAATACACTTACCTAAACAGCACTATGCAGTCCAGTATGGAAAATGTTCTTGATAGTGCCATAGTAAAGCACCAAAAAATTGACATTTCAAAATACGCCAAGGTTGATGAGATTCCCTTTGATTTTGAAAGGCGGATGATGTCGGTTGTGGCAAAAAGTGCCGGGTTGCTTTTGATCACCAAGGGCGCACCGGAATCTATTCTTGGGAAGTCTGTCAGCTATGAAACCGACGGCAATGTCCACAAGCTGGACGCTAAAACAAAGGCAAAAATCAAGCAAGTTTACGAGTCGTTAAGCCATGATGGATTCAGGGTTCTCGCGGTGGCTTATAAACAAATTGAGAAAAAGGATTCTTATAGTATCAGAGATGAAGAAAATTTGATATTTCTCGGTTTTGTCTATTTTATGGATCCTCCCAAACCCACGGCCAGTCATGCTGTTTCAAAATTGGAAAAACAAGGCATTCAATTTAAGGTTCTCTCCGGTGACAACGCTCTTGTGACTCAAAAAATCTGCCAAGAGCTAAAAATTGATACCGGAGAAATTGTGACCGGTGAAGAGATTGACAAATTAGACGACGCCGAGCTAAGAATTGCCGTTGAGAAATCTCATGCCTTTGTCCGTCTGACGCCCCTCCAAAAGGAGAGGATTATCACTGCCCTCCAAGATAACAAACATGTTGTCGGCTTTATCGGCGATGGAATCAACGACGCGCCATCATTAAAAATTGCTGACGTTGGAATCTCGGTCAACAACGCTACCGACATCGCTCGGGACGCCGCCCAGATTATTCTGCTCGAAAAGAATTTGACAATCCTGGCTGACTGCATCAAGGAAGGCCGGCAAACATTTGCCAACACCGTGAAATACATCAAAATGGGGGCAAGCTCCAACTTCGGCAACATGATATCCATGACTGGTGCCAGCTTCCTTCTGCCGTTTCTCCCAATGATGCCGACTCAGATACTTTTGAACAACTTTCTTTATGACCTCTCGCAAGTGGCCCTGCCGACAGATAAGGTTGACAGTGAGTATTTGGTGACACCGAGGCCCTGGAACATTAAGTTTCTTAAGTACTTCATAATTTTTATCGGTCCAGTCAGCTCTATTTTCGACTTTGCCACTTTCGGGGTGATGCTCTGGATTTTCAAAGCGCCGCCAGAGCTCTTTCATACCGGCTGGTTTGTTGAATCGCTGACCACCCAGGTCTTTGTTGTCTATATCATCAGAACCAATAGGATTCCTTTCCTTGAAAGCCGACCTAGCAAAACTCTGCTTTTTGCCACACTTGCTATCGTTGCCTTTGGCGCCCTCTTACCTTATACTGCCCTTGGTCACTACTTTGGCTTTGTTCCTTTGCCTTTTCTATTTTTTGGTATCCTCGCTCTCATCTCTTTGACATACCTCATCCTGACCCAATTCATCAAAAATTGGTTTACTGGAAAATATGGCTACGAGTAAACTAGCAGGAATTGAATCAACTACCTAAGTGCTTGGTTGAAAATCTCGCATAATCATAAAAAAGACATTCACCTGGTTTTTTGGTCAGCAATTCTACTGAGCAATGACTTTAAGCTGGTTCGTTCCATTACTCTGATTCTCATGAGTTCAAATGGCTTAGCGCTTTTCTGAGTATCACCGTATTCGGTGGTAACAGCCAGCAAGCATCCTTATTTTTTAAGATTATTTTCAACTGTAGTATTAAATGAGCCGGATGGATAAGCGAGGAAAAGGCAGGGTTTTCCTAAGATCTGCTCCAAAGTTTTTTTCGAATCTGCAGTTTCCTTTGCTGCCAGTCCAGCATTAATCTTTCCTAAGGCTACATGATGAACGGTGTGTGATTGGATTTCCATGCCGCTTTCTGACATTTCCCTGATTTGGGAGTCTGCCATATATCCGGTTCGCCTAAAGCACCTGTGATAATAAAGAACGTTGCCTTCATCTGATATCTCTGAAGAATAGGAAAAGCGTTCGTGTAATTGTCACCGTAACCGTCATCGAAAGTAAGAGCTACGCTTTTGGCTGGCAAGGGATTGTCTAAGTATAATGTTTTATAGATTTTTTCTTCCTGTTACTTTTGGGTAATTTTAACCAGCTTCTCCGGTTTTTTTGCAACTGCCTTCCTGTCTCTATCCTTTCAATTTATTTGTCGAGTGAACAAAAAAACGGCATCCAACTGTTATTGTTGTGTGCTCTTCTCTTGAGAACTGCCAAGCGCTATAGTCGCGCTCTTTACAAAATCAGCAGGAGCTTGGGGAGCGCTTACAAGCATATTCTGAACAAAGTATCTGGCCATATCTCTGTATTTGGAGTTTTTGTAACCACCTCCTCCAACTATACAATCATCCTGTGTACCGTATTTGACAATATATGACCCTTCATAGTTACTGGTCGCGCAAAGAAAACCATTGTCTGACTCCCAACTTGCTCTTACGTAATCTCGCTGGGGATCAATTTCTTTGAGTGTTTTTGCAAAGCTGACCATTTCATTGACACTCATGTCGGTATGAACATTATCTCCCAGGATATCCAAGTAATGAGTAACGTCGGCAACATTGCCAACCAGCCCCATAGATTTCACCTTATTCATAATGGCCTGGATTACTAGTGCTTGGCGCTTTGAACGGGCAAAGTCAGATCCCTCGTTATTATCCATACTGTGGCGGCTGCGAGAATATATAAGGGCGGTATCGCCGTTCATGTGCTGCATACCAGCATCAAAATGAGGTGCAGGTCTGATGTACCCGCTATAATCCCAGGTTGGAAATTCATAATCAGTAAATGAGTCAGGTGCATTGACGTCTATTCCGCCGATGGTATTGATAAAATTCACTTCGCCTTGCATGTTGACTTTAACTCGATAATCGATAGGGATGTTGTATTCTTTTGAGATAAGGTCTGAGACAAACTGCATGGCATAATTTTGATCACCATGCTTTCTGTTCAATGCATATGCGTAAACCTCGCCGATTTTGTCATTTTCGTATCCATCATAAAAGTAAAGGTCGCGGGGAATGTTGAGAGTTACTAATTTCTTTTCCTTCCAGTAATACGAAGTTAAGATAATGGAGTCAGTTCTTAGCCCGTCTTTGGTCATACCATAAACAAGAATATTGGTTCGACCCCTGTCTTGTCCTTTTAACGGTGTTGATTGCCCGTCCAAAAGACCAATTAAGTCATTGTTACCGGCGAAGGCTTTTTCCATAGCGGTGTAAGCTTTATATCCGAGATAACTACCAACGGCCAACACAATTAATATGAGCCCTAGAATGATTCTTCTTTTGAGCTTTTTCTTGCCTCGTTTCTTTCGAAAAAGTTTCTTTTTACCCTTGAAATTAACGGATTGAATACTTTCTTCTGATTTTATTTTAGTTCTTCTAAATAGCTTCATAAGTACTGAAGCATATTCTCATTAATCTGCTAGATAGTCAACCTATTTTATGCTGAAAGTTCAAATCCCCTATGCTGTCTAATTTTTTGGCATAAAAAAATGCCTCATTTAAGGCATAATGTCAATCAAATTGTTGGTAGACGCTATCGTAAGCTATTCGAACAATAGCGTCTTAGCTGAGCTTGAAAAAGCAGTAAAGCATTTAAATCAAGGATAGAATGCTATTCAAACTTGTCTTCAACTCTGATTCGCTCATTTCTTTGCTGTAATACAGGCTCTCAGCTCCAGATTTTTTTGCTTCCTCGGCAATCTCCAGATTTTCTAGTACAGAATCCTTGCTAAGCGGTTTTCTGAGTTCTTTCTTTTTGAGAATTGCCAAAACATCGTTAGGTTCGAATCTATTAGTTTTCATCACCATGGCCAGGTCATAGAAATCTCGATATCTGGCTCTTTCATTTACAGCCCGAATTTTCTCAGCGCAGATTTCCTTGATCGCCATGGCTCTGACCGAAACCGGCACGCCATAAACATTTCTGTATTCTGCGTTTTCAGCCGGCAGGATTAGCTCTTGAGTCAAATCAACGTCGAGCTTGATGGAGTTTGCTTGTCCCAAAGGACCGGTGAATTTCAGCCTCTGAATCTTTAGCGTGAAATTAGACTGGTAGCTCTTGATTATTTCCAGAAAATCATATGGCTGGAATACTTCTCGCAAATTATCTTCTGTAATCTTGCCGGTTGTCTGAAAATCAAGGTCTTCAGAAAATCGCAACTGGTCGAGATATAGATGATGGATGGCCGTGCCGCCTTTGAAGACCAGCGAATCCTTTAATTTTGAGCTATAGATAATCTGTAAAACGATGGCAAGAAAATAATCCTTCTCCGCGATTTGCAGAGGATAGCGGAAGTTGTTTTTGTTGATAATGGAGAGCTGAGCTCTACTTAGCAAATCGATCTTCATAGTAGAGTCTCCACTTAGGATTAAAGATATTTGATTTTTTAGTCAGCTTGGCAAAACCAGGGGTCCCTTTTAGATCCATTTGCAGAAAGTCGCTGTTCAGCTCGGCTAGATCCATCAAGAATCCGAGACGTCTCCTAAATGTTACGGGATAGACCATTGATAATTGAATCAAAGCTTCTGTATCGATCTCGTTTCTAGCTTCTTTTAGTTTTTCAACTAATAGATCAATCGTATAGCTGTCTTTTCGGAAGTGAAGAATATCAAGGAGAGCCTTTTCGAAGGTCGCAACATTGGCGGGCTGTCCTTCAATCGTTATCTCTTTAAAACCTGCCATCATTTCTGGCTTGGCTTTGACAAAGAGATATTCTGTATCTTGAAATTGAAAAGACTTTTTTTTCGAAGTGGTTACCGAAGTGACCTTTGCAGACAACTGGTCAAAATGACCGTGGTAATTCAGGGCATATTCGAATGAAACATAAGAACCGGGAATCAGCACCTGAGCTATCGCCAGAGGCGAAATATTTGAAAAGCTATGGGATTCTAGATTTGCAATGGCAAAATGGCCTTTCTTGATCCTGACCAGCCAGCCGTTGCTTACCAGCTTGGCGACTAGGTTCCTGACAGCCTGATGACTAATCTTAAGCCTGGCTTCGATCTGATTAAAATCAGCTATGTAGCCATAGCTTGAAATAAGGCTTTCCAGAAGCTGGAGCTCTTTTTCCGATAAAATTGTCTTTTTCATGTCCATATAATACTCTACTTGGGGTTATTATCCTGTAAAGATTAAGACAGATAGGGGAAATCCTTGCAAGGGTTTTTTCTGTGGAAAAGACTCGAAAGTTCAAATCCTCTACGCTGTCAAGATTTTGGGCATAAAAAAAATACCTATATGCAGGCATTTTGAGGGGTCAAAAGTTGGTAGACTACCTCCGATTTAATTGGAACTCATTAATAAAGGAATTACTAGAGTGGCAAAGACTTCAAGTAGAGTTTGGAGTCTGATAGTGTGGGATATTGGGTCTGAAATAGTCAGTTGTAAAAAATCTTGGTATAATTCAAAATATGAAAGTTATTTTTTGGCTAGTTATTTCTATATCATATTTTACCCTGTCTTTTGTAAGCTTTTGGTATAACCGCAAGTTAGATAAGGTTTACAACAAGATGAAAGCCAATTTTCAAAAAGAAGGACAACGAAAATATGCCACATTTGATTTAATCCAAAAATATACTACTTCATCAACCATCGTTAGTTTCGTAGGAGGCATTTTGGCTAGTTTGGCAGCACTCCTTAGTGCCCTTTTCTAAAAATAAATCTTTTGTCCCTCAACGAAAAGAGAACTTCCCGTTTCCTATCAAACAACTAGTGGCGAGATTATTTGAACGAGTTAAGAACTACTAGCTAGTTTTGAGATGTATCTGTGTTATCAGGCGGATTTAGCTCATCATACGAGTGTAAGCATTGGGATAAATCACTTGGCTTAAGTTGAGACACTTTTTCAAGGCAATTTTTAGGTAATGGGTTGTCTTTCAAATAATCATCATAGGTTTCTTTATCAACATAGTCAAAGTCAGAGTTGGGGTTTTTGTTGCCTCTGTTCTTTAAATCTTCGCTGAAGTAATAACATTGATTGAGTTGTTCTCCAGTGACATCGGATACATTACCATTGCAAATCATTGATAAATCGTCTAGATATTTTGAAAAATCTGCTTTCTCTTGTTGTTGCTTGACCTTATCTTTTGCCTTTTGCTCATCTATCCTTTTCTGTTCTGCTGCTTGTTGCGGTTGTTTGAGAATATTACTAATGTATGAATAGCCAGAGCCAATGCCGATTATTACTAATGGAATTGCTATCAATATCAATAAACCCTCTATCATTTCTATGACACTCTTGTACTTATCAATAAGTCTTTTGATAGTTTGAAACATAAGTTACCTTAATGGTGCCCTAAATCCTTGAGCTTTTGCATGCTCCTCCGTATCAAAACATTCACAATTTCTACCATTGGTTTTACTATACCAGCGACTTGATTTTGTGTGATAAATCATGCTGTGAAGATTGCCTTTGATTGGATGGTCGGCAGGACAATCCCAAGAATTTGAACTCACCCATCCTTCCTGTGTTTGCTTATATGGAATATACCCGTATTTGTAAGAGAGAAATAAGCCGATTGCTAACATAACAATTGCACAAATTATTACTACTGGATTTTTCAAGACATCTAAAATTTTCTTTTTCATGATTTTACCACCAGTTGTACCTCTGTGCATTAATATTGTCCTGTAATTCTTGGTTTTTAAGTTGTTCATATCCGAGATTACTTCTTTGCATACTATTAGAAAAATTGAGGCTATTGATTTGCGATTGATTCGCAGACTGTTGGCGTTCTAGTTGGCTTATCCTATCTTGAGAATCATTAAGCTGTGAACTTGTGTCTTGTAGTTTTGAGTCAGTGTCCTTTAGTTGCTTTGTTAATTCTGCATTCTTTGCTTTAAGACCTTTGCTTGACTGATATGAGGTATAGAGGAGATAGGACAGAGTGCTGATAACCCCGACAATAACAACTATTGCCAGAGACTTGAAGGCAAATTTTATTTTTCTCTTCGTCTTTCTCTTGGGTCTCAGCTCTATCAGATTGTCACTCTCAGCTTCAACAAGACTAGTGCCACAATGAAAGCAGAATTTATCTTTTATGGAATTTTCTTTTTTACAATTATGGCACTTCATAGTTTTCTATTTTAGGCTTGATATATAAACCCCCAATAAGCAGTTAATGACTGACAGTGATAACCCAATGATGCCCAATGTCTCATACTTCACCTTCTTCTTAGAGCTACTAGCCGTTTTAAGTGTTGAAATTGCAGTATATAGACCAGCGAATGGTAAGAGCCAAGTTATAACATTCGACCAGGCTAAGAAACGAATGAATCTAGGCTTATTTATGTAATACTTGGGGAGGTAATAACCAGCTAAACCTGGTATTAGTAGAAAAATATATAATATACCCAAAGTTTGACCTAAGTATCTTCCCACGGCTATGGCAATTAGTATAAATATGATTCCCACAACTCTCGAAATAACGCCCTTCGTTTTTGAGGGAGCTTTTTTCTTAGAAACTGCTTGAAAATCTTTTGTTGTATCCGACTTTTCCACTATCTGAAAACCGCACTGAGTACAAAAACTAGCCTCTTGCTTAATTTTCTCTCCACACTTTGGACAGTAATGCCAACTAGTAGGTGTATCTGTCTTTTTGGTTTCAATTTTTTCTTCTGAATCGAATATGCTTGTTCCCATAGTAGTAGATTAAATTATAATCCCTTTTCATGTAGACATTTTTGAAAGAAATCATTGTATTCACGAGCATTGTCTGGGTCGGAAATACCTGGATTAACACCAAAATTGTTATCTTTTAGACCTTGATTTGCTTGTGCATCGCATCGTTGTTTTATGTTGCCTGGTCTTATCTGAAACCAATAGAACAAACCTATTCCGAAAAAAAGAATGATTAGCGTTAATAATATAGTTTTCTTATTCATTTTTCCTCTTTCTTGATTATCTATGTAACACATTTTGAAACAAAAAGGACAACCACCCTAGGTGTCTAGACCAGCAGGGATTGCGCCCTGTTTATCGAGTGATTGCCCTAAAATAAGGCGCAATCACTCTCGGAAGAATGAATTTGCAATCTATGCTAGTCTAGACGCTTATATTATACTTTTTTCCTTATAAAAAGCAATTACTTCGTTGGGGGAATGGCGAGACAAAACAAAGATAATCCCTATACAACACACGAGGTTAAATTCTAAGCTTTTAATTATTTTTAGTTAATAGGTATGATTATTTTCTGTTTAGACAGTACTTTTATGCGTTTATAGGTGTGATTTTTCCTAGTTTACAGGTGTTTTTTTATCTGTTTATAGGTGGTTGAGAATGTAATATAATAAATATGGGCAATTAAAAAGTGTTAATAGGTAGTATTTTTGTATTTAAGTTGTCATAACACAACACACAATTAAAATTATTATGAAAAATGAAAGTTACATACAAAGGAGAACCAAAGAGCTTAATAAATGGCTTGGTTCTATCCAAGCAATAAACAGACTTAACAATTTGCAAAAAGTAGTTTGTTTCATACTAGATACCTATGAACTAACTCAAAATGAATTTGTTGACATCCCAACTGCATCAGAAATCAAAATACCTCAGCAAGAAATCGAGCGAATAATTAGAGTGCTACACTCTCATCAAATAATTGAATTGATGACATTTGAGAAATATAGTGGCGACTGTATTGGTACTGGTATAAGAGACTATGAGCCAGCAAATAACAATGTAAAAACATCGATTGTTTTGAAACTGGTAGATAGCACTGGCTACACCCATTGGGATTATACCGACGTGTTATTGCTCACACGACAGATTCTTGCTAAGAGATTACCCCCAAAGTTTTCAAGTGACAATAATGATAATCATCAAGCCGTACACATCAAGCTTTATAAAGATGGGACTAAATTATTTATGCAAACCAAGGAACAAAATATCCTATTTAGAACACTTAGAGATGGGCTAGCTCCTGACCTACTTTTCAATTATTTGGTTAATAATAAATTGAATCAAACTGTGACGAAACAAGATTTAAATAATGCATACCCCAACCAACAAGGTCTCAATAATTTATCTGAGGTTGTTAGAAGGGCAGGGTTTGACAAAAAATTAAAGCCTCATTTCTTCCCTGTCTGTGGGGCAGATAAGCTACTGATGAAGAGTGAAGTGAATCTCCCAAAGATTGATTATGAAAGATTAATCGTCAAAAACCGCTCCAAATCGTCAAAAAAGACCTAAAGTATAGCTAGATTAACCCTTAGAAAACGCAACTTTTAGCCCTTCAATAACAAGGGCTACTTTTTCTTTTATAATTTTCCCAAAAACCGAAATAGACAATACTAATCTTTTGAAAAGGAGAATTAAAAAATGAAAATAAAGCCAAAGTACGCATTATCTATTACTCGCAATGACGGGACGACCAAATCCCTATACCCGACCCGAAAAAGCAAAATATCTCGTAACCCTGAGCTTAAAAATTTTAAAAGTGCCTACCTAAAAGTACATTACACAAAAAAAATTTATAACGATGGAGACTTCTCAAATAAACAAGACCTTTTACGAGCACTGCACTCGTGGACTGAACCCACACTCTTAAGGTATGTAGAGGAAGGAGAATGGCAATGAACGGAGATAGTGTATATACAACTACTGATATTGCTCTTTGCACGGCTCTCATATGCCAAGGTTACGTGATAGTCGATATTACAAAGCAAATTTCGGGCAAGGCAACATTTTCCTTTAACAAGGATGACCAGCTGAATGACATCCTTAAACTTTATTTTGACCATCAGCTTAATGTTGATGCCTTAACCTATTTCAATTATCTCAAGGAAGTAAAAACCAGAATTTATAACATAAGACAATGAAATGCTGAGTATTGAACGCACCAAGAGCCTGATAGGCAACCCCCATATTACTGACGAAGAAGCAGAGACAGTAAGAGATTCTATGCGTTCTCTTGTTGAAATCATATTTGAGCAATGGAATGAAGATAAAAATTATAATAAGGAGAAGAAAAATGACACAGGAATCACTAGATGATGAAAAGCTAGAAAACTGGATAGCCTATAAGCGAGATATTGTTTCTTTATATAGGAACGGTGGGATAAACAGGAACGAATATACACTCTATCTCCACCTTAGACTAACCTGTAATGCTTATGGAATTTGTACAACAAACCTTGAGACAATTAAAAGCGACTTGTTTCCAAAACTTAAGGGAGTCAACTACATCGAAAAGTTAGTGTTGTCATTAAAGAGGAAGAGGTTGATATGGTTCAAAGACCGTCGAGGGTGCAGAGGTTCATTTGAGATACATTTTGGCGATTTTATCCTTCCCGATAAGAAAATCAAAAAGCTAGATAAATATTTTGAAGACAACTTAGTCAGAGGTGAAGAGAAAACTCAGGAGCCTCTAGAGTCAGAAGTTAGTACTAAGCCGATGTCTGTTAGTCAGAACTTAAATGAAGGGAAAAAGGCTCTTATAGAAAGCTTTTCAATGGATGGTGGAACCAATCAAGTCAGAAGTTGTAATAATAATAAGGATAAAGAAAAAGATAATGAAAACATCGATGATTAATAAATCTTTTAAAGAGATTCCAGTAAGGGGGTTTGAGCCAGGGTCACCTGATGAGTACCGATGCTATGAGATTGCCCAAGAGCTAGGAGAAGAAAACATGAACTTTATCTTGAGTAGCTACAACAAACTTGGTCTAGCGGTGTTTGAGAGGCTCTATGGACTGACTAAGGAATCCCCGAGTGTACGGGATAGGAAAAGGTACTTGAATAGTTTGGTACAAAGGGAACTCGAAAAATTAAATGCTAGGTAGCAAAAGTTTGACAAGAATGGTATAATTAGATTGTACACAGTTTCAATTTCGCGGATTTTGCCTTTGAGGGGCAATCCTGTTCAGTATCCGCGAGGAACTGTGTACAGCAGGGTTGTCCCTCTTTGGTTTATTTAAAAGAAAGGAGCCGAGTTGAAAGGAATAATTTATACAAGAGTCTCAAGCGGTGAGCAGGTTGAAGGCACATCTTTAGAGTTCCAAGAAGAAGTATGCAAAAAATATTGTCAAGAAAAAGGTATCGAAGTGGTATCTGTTTTTCGGGAAGAAGGTGAAAGTGCAAAGGATTTAAGCCTGAATAATCGCAAGGTTTTCTTAGATGCCCTTGAATATTGCCGTAAAAATAAGGGAAATGTGGAAGCTTTCATTGTCCTAAGATTAAACCGCTTTGCTAGAAATACCGAAGACCATTTTGCGGTCAGAAAAATACTTATAGATTACGGCACGACTCTCCACTCTGTCACGGAACCGATTGACAGTTCCCCTACTGGTAAATTCTTTGAAACAATCATTGCAGGAGCTTCAGAATACGAAAACGCTATAAGAAAAAGGCAGTGTACCGACGGAATGATGACTCAAATCAACAGAGGTATTTATCCATGGAAAGCTCCCACTGGATATAGATGTCTTCACTCTAAAAAGCATGGTGAGAAGAAAACACGACCAGACCCGCCAGACGAGCAATCTTTCCCTATTATTCAAAAGGCATTAAAGGAATTTTCAAAGGGCATATATTCACAAAAAGAATTAACTGGCAAACTTGACGAGTGGGGTCTTGCCAGAATCAGAGGCAAAGAGACCTCCATGCAGTTTGTAGACAAAATGCTAAGCAAACATCTGAAATTTTATACAGGCATTATTGTAAATCCTTGGACTCAGGAAGAAAGACGAGGTTTGCACAAACCGATGATTAGCGAAGAAGAGATGGGTAAGATTACCTACTTTAAAAGTGGCGGAAAATTGAAACTCAAAAGACATAGGTTTAATCCCGACTTTGCTCTAAGAAGAACTATCCTTTGCGGAGAATGTGGGCACACTTTAACGGGCAGTTATTCAAGGGGCAATGGCGGGAAATATGCTAACTATCATTGCTATAATAAAGAATGCTCAATGTATGGGAAGTCATTGCCGAAAAAAGACATTGAGGCGGATTTTATTAAACACCTCCGAACTATAACACCTAAAAACGAATTTCTAGAACTATTCAAAGAAACTGCCTTAGATTTTTGGCAAGAGAAGGGTCAAGCTTACCAAACGGAAACTGCAAGAATACAAAAAGCAATAAATCTTCTAGAGAAAAAGAGAAAACGTTTATATGAAATGAGAGAAGATGGCTCTTATACAAAAGAGGAGTTTTTTACTAGGAAGGCGGAGGTTGATAACGAAATTGTTGCCGAACAGATTTCATTAAATGAATCTAAAATAGACCAGCTTGATATTGAGGGGGCTTTGAACTATGCAATGCACTTTATTGATGATTTAGGCAGGCAGTGGTTTGATATGCCAGACAAAATAAAACCTCGGTTCCAAAAGTTGGTCTTTCCTGAGGGAGTTTCATATAAAAAGAATGTAGGTTTTGGAACCGCCCGTTTAGGGCTTGTTTATAGTATAAATGCCACTTTTGATGGCAAGAAATCTTCATTGGTAGCCCGTAGGGGAATCGAACCCCTGTTACCAGGATGAAAACCTGGCGTCCTAACCACTAGACGAACGGGCCGGGAATAATTTGAAATTTACAATTCGAAATTTGTAATGAAATACCACGAAATTATAACAAAAATAACAGCAGAATTCAAGGAAAATATGCTTGATTTAAGCTGAAATTTGTGGTATATTCTCATAGCTTGAGTGAGTCGGATGGCTACCCTGTAAAAGGGGAGGAAAGTCCGGGCACCAAAGAGCATGGTAGTCACGAAATGTGACCGGTCGAAAGGCCCGAGCTAGTGCCACAGAAACAAAACTGCCTAAGCTAATGCAAATTAGCCGGCGATGGTGAAAAGAGTGGGGTAAGAGCCCACAGCATTTATCGGCGACGATAAATGGAGGTAAACCTTACCTGGTGCAAGTCCGGTGGGCCAAAGTTTTCCTAAAATGTGTCTTAACTTTGTGAAAGCAAGGTATGGCTCTTGATTAGAAAAGTGTTGCTCGCGCTGAAAACTGCGGTCCGGACGCATAGATAGATGGTCATCGATAACAGAACCCGGCTTATAGACTCACTTGAGCAATTGAAAAAAGCTTCGAAAGAAGCTTTTTTCTTTTCTACTCTTCCGGTGCATCTAGCGCATCGTAATCATCCTTGGAAACAAATCGCGTCAGATTTGTGCCATCGTCATCGACAGCGCGCACAGCGTATCTCTTCTGACCGCTTTTACCCGTGTATACGGTCTTTTTCAGCTGGTCGTCGGATATTTCTACCTTTTCTCTCTTTTTCACATTATAGAACTGCATAATAATCTCCTTTTCATCTACTTTGCCCTTACCGGGGCAAATTATTAATATTTAAGCGCATCATAAACAAAAAATAGCCCTCGTGCTATGTTAATTCCTACAAATCACGGGTTAGGAGGTTGGAACCGCTTCTTTATTCTTTTTGATTATCTCGTCTTTTTCTTGCCGCGGAGCATCTGCCACCTTTGTTTCGGCAGCAACATTTTTCGCCGCTTCGGCCAGGTGGTCTTGTTTTTTAATCTTAGCTGCTATCGGCAGACGAAAACCAAAAGTAGACCCAACCCCTTCTTCTGAATGAAAAATAATTTCTCCATTATGATCCTCCACCACTTTCTTTGCCATAAAGAGCCCTAGTCCCGTCCCGTCCGGCCTGGTTCTACGTGCATTCTCGGCACGATAAAATTTGGTAAATAAGTTTTTTTGTTGTTCTTTAGGAACTCCGATGCCGTTGTCCGTAACTTCAAAACATGCATTTTTACCCTCCTTGTAAGCCTTGACTTTTATCTTGCCTTGCAGAGTGTAGTAAATGGCATTATCAATAAAGTTCATAACCACTTGCCTTACTTTCATTTCGTCAGCATAGAGATTTATTTTTCCCCTCCCTTCAAACACAACCTTTAGACCCTTATCCCTTGCTGTCTTCTCAAGCTGTTTGATCTCTTCCTCAACCATTTTCGTCAGCTCAAATTCCGTAGGCTCCAGGAAGAATTTTCCCGTTTCCATCCTGGAAACATTCAAAAGGTCATTTATCAATGCCACCATTCTTGTCGCTCCCGAGTAGGCTTCTTCAACAAACTCGTACTGCCCCACCTTTATCTCACCGGCATCACCCTCAAGCAGCATGGAAAGGTATCCTTTAATTGCAGTTAACGGCGTCCTTAACTGATGGGAAGCCATGGTAATAAACTCGTCTTTTGCTTTATCCAGCTCCCTTAAGTTCTCGTTTGCCGTCTCGAGCTCGCTTGTCGCTTTTTTCACCTCGCTTCTGAGCACGGTATTAAATTTTTGAATCTCTTCATAAGATTTAGCGTTTTCAATGGCAACCGATATCTGCGGACCGATAATTTCAAATATTCTTATATCCTGTTTGGAGTATATGTCGCCTGAACTCTTATCCCCCAAAAGCAGTACTCCGGTTATGCGGTTATCGTTTTTTAATGGCTGAGCAATGTAGGCGTCATATTTTTTCAAGATTTGCTTTAAATGCGAACCCTCCTCCAGATCATCATATATACATATGCCATCATGAGTTAGAGCCTCAATGTCTTTTGGGTTTACCCGTAAATTCTTTTTATAACCAATGCCTTGGGTTGTATAGACTTCTCCATCCTTCAGTAAGATAAAGAATCCTTTGGAAACCTTCATCTTATCAATCAATATATTCATAACTTTAAATAGCAGTTCAATCAAGACAATGCTCGAAGCCATGGTGTGGGATAGCTCGTCCAGCAGTTTTTCCGGGTCATAAGATTGTTTGAAGAAAATTCTATCTGTTCTTTTTCCAATCCACCTTTTTAGCGGCTGGAAAGAGAAAATAATAAATAAGGTCAAAGCTGCCCTGAATAAAATTTGCCAAACGCTTAGCACGCTTCCAGAGGTGGGAAACATGACGCGGTCGGTCCAGAGCATAGAAAAAGTGTAAATAAAGCCGATCAGAGACAGGAGTACCGCAAACACAACCGATCTCGCTGCCACCATTCGTATATCCATAAAGCGATGTTTAATGATGGCATAAGCAGAAAGGAAGATGAATGGCAAAGTGAATAAAGGCGTAAGCTTTACGATGTCTGTGTATTTAAAGACATTAACGATTATGAAGTTCATGGTAAACAGTGTTGTGTATGTAATTATTAAGCCCGCTATAATGTACTTCAGTTGTAATTTCTCGAGGCGATTTGCTGAACGGCGATATTTTTTAAACAGAATAATAAAGGCTGCAACTACCGAGAAAATAACCCAGGCTCCGTATAGCGGAATGAGGCTGCCGGGCATAACCGTAATTTTGCCGCCAGAAACATCAATCCCCTTAAAAACCAAGGAGGTAAGAGACATGGCAAAAATTGCAAGAAATGATATTGGATATACCGCTAGAAATTTGTTTATCTGAAATTTTTTCTGCGGAAATACGCTTGCAAAAACAACCAGAAGAAATGTATGCAAAGTGGCGAGGGCCATCACCCATCTTGCCCATAGTAGAATACTATCCGGAGAGGTAACTCGTATGGATATATAGTTCACAAGCCCCAGAAGAGAAAAGGCAAAGGTTATCAGAAAGAAGATGAGGTTGCTGCCGCTTTTATAGTTTCTCACCAAAACCAAATAACCCAGAAGGGTATTTATTAGAAGTATGGTAATAGTTACTGCGAGTAGTATCATCTATTTATTTTATTATATCGCTTAGGCTAAAACTATATCTCCCGGATGGTATATCCTTACGCAACAGATTTCTTAATATATTGCACACAACCGCCCCTCTCAAAAATGACGCCTCGGAAATTTGCGGTATACCAACTAATTCTCGACCAATCAAGCCAAATGATTTATTTAATCTCGGTGACAAATGCTCTTTCCCCATGAAATCCCTGGCAAGAGCAATTTTTTCATCCAATGTGCTAACGGGGTTCTTAATCCTCTCGATAACATCATCTTTCAAATAGCCGTTTAATACCCTTGAAGATTTGTCTTTATCGTATCTTTCCACGTCCACAATCACGCCAGCACCATTTCCCGTGATCATCACAACTGGTATCCCATGCTCCCTGGCCTTCTCTCTAATTTTAATTTTTAGGGGCAAGTTATCCATCTCTTCAACGAGAATATCTATCCTGGGTCTTAATAGGAAATCTTCAATTCCTTCCGCGCTAATTCCCTTATCTAAAACTTCTGTTTTGACAAACGGGCTCACTTCATATACCTGGCGAGCTGTCAAAATAGCCTTGTTTATCCCTTGATCTGCAACAGTCGCTCTGAACCTATTCAAATTCGTGAAGTCCAGAGTATCGTTGTCGGCTAACTTCATGAGAGCCAAACTACCACCTTCCAGGGCGGTACAAATCGCTATTGGGTTTCCTACGTTCAGCCCGGCAAAGCCTATTTTAAGGCTGGCAAACTCTTTTTCTTCCTCCTCTGTAATCAGTTCTCTATTTCTGGACAAACGCAATCTATTGTAATCACCCTCCTTCAGGCAGTGTACCAGCGATGAAAGCCACGGGTAATAGATCCATACCCCTTCTTCATTTTTTATTTTTACTGCATCGACCCCCTCGTATAAGAGCTTCGGGTCGTTTATCAGCTGCAGTTCTTTTTTTTGCTCATGCAAATAATCTACCACCTTGGTTATCTTCTTTTTCTCTATTAATTCATCAATACTCTGAATATCACTTTCTTTTCCAAGGTCAAAAACAATCGGAGAATAGGTTTTGAGGTCATAGTTTTGTAACTCAACCAAGCTGTCTTTTATATCACTCATTTATAATAACCTCCTTAATGTCCTTGCGAGCCGTTTTGGGATGTTTTTGGTCCATGTAACCTAGGCATAGTAGAAATTGAGGCTCACTCTCACTATCAATGATACTTTTTAGGTTCTTTCTCAAAGAATCAATGTCAATCGCCGCAACATAAACAGAAGTATTGAAGCCCTTTGCATATGTGCTTAACATAACTTTTTCGGCGGCTCGCCCAACCTGCAGCCAGCTAAACATATTTTCACCTGACCCAAAAACACATACAGCCTGAGCAGAAGCCACGCTCTTGAAATTCAGCTTCCCTAACACCGGTCCCATATTGAAAAAACGAATCATGTAAGAAATAAATCCGGCAAAGGGGGCTGGGATTCTCATAGATTTCCATGACATGCCGTCTCTCTTTCTGGAAAAAGCATTTCTGACCCAACCGGAAAGCTCTCTCCTAAAATTAACGTTTTTATGGGCCGCCATCATCCCCTTTGCAGTGAGTCTGGCAATTTCGAGTATCTTTTCTTTGTCAGCAACCATTGTCATGTCAACTTCCGGTATTTCTTTTTTTATGCCGCAAAGCTGGTCTTTGAGCGGTTTTGGCAGGGCTTTCTCTTCAAATGGGCCCCTTGCGTTGAATCGCTTCGGTATTGCGTCAAATAGTTCATTATTCTCTTCTTTGGCTCCATTATTCTCCAAAAACACCTCGGCGATTAGAAATTTGTCGCCTTTCTTATATTGTTTAATGTTTTTCAGAGCGATATTATACTCAATATCCTGGTAATAACCATAATGTTTTGCGGCTATAACAAGATTTTCGATGAGGCATCCCAGGCTAATAGCTATGTATCTGCCCTTCCTGTCTGCCTCCCTCAAATAGAGTGAGGGATTGACATAGATTTTGCAGGAGTTTTCGGCAACGCTAAAAATCCACGGTTGCGTGTTGTGTGTGGAAGGCGCTAAAGTGGCGTACTCCAGCAAAGTTTTAATTTTTTCTTTACCCGGAAGCAACTTGAAAGATTTTTTGTTGACTGTTTTGGTATTCATATTAAATAAAATTTATGCAACCCACTTCTGCTTGATTCCCGCTTTAAAGTATGTGGGGTCATTAAAATCCCAAAAAACCAGCTTTGGCACAGCCCTTTTCTTGAGATGGGCATGCAGTTCTCTGAACTCTGAACTTTTCTTAGACAGATCAGATGTTATTTTGTTGGCCAGCATTCTCTTGAAGCCGCTGTCAGGCTTTGCGTTATTTTTGAGCTCCACATTTATCTCCAAATATTGATTTTGTTTGTTGTCGAACTTCGTCAATAAAGTAAACTTACCCGTTAAAAATTCTGTGGCAGCATCATGCAACAATGAATCTCTTATCATCTCTGGAAAAATCTGCAACCCATAAAGAGTTGTCGCAAAATCGATCCTTTCATAAATATAGACAAAGGGCAGCTTCTCGACATGACCCTCAATAGATGCCTTACGCAATTCCTTCTCGAGATCATAACCATTCTCTTGAAATATCCTGCTTACTTCGGAGTAGCTCATAACTCCCCCCCGGTCTCCAATAGAGTAGCGCACCAACGGGACAACGTTATTGCCCGTAAGTAATATCTCGCCGTTTTGTTCTTCAAAGTTAATGAATCGGGGGTTATATTGGGCGAGCGTCGGTGTTTTGTTTTCCAACCCCGGAAACAAGGATGAAAATAAGTTTTTGTCTTTGCATGCCAACTTTTTAATGAGCGTTGAAATGCCCGTTTCCCACGCCATGGTGCCTATGTCGGCACTGCCATAAATGTGCATTATGTCTAAATATGTATTTTTTATCCCTGCTTTTTTTACTATATAGTCGCGAAATTTTTCGGTAAAAATTTCTGCGGCAAAAATTAACTTGATATTCATCGCTTTGATGTCAATACCCATACTGGACGACTCATCAATCACATCTTTGATAAAGGGCGGATAACCAATCATAACGACTTGATTAAAGTTTGGGGCCAGCTCTCGAAGCGCTTCAAATATCTCTTTTTTGTTAATGCCCGGCGTCAGTATCGAAATCGGATAATTGTTTTCACAGCTCGACATCCTTAAAGATTCGTAAGCGATAAGCCCCCCAATCCACACACCCATGCCAAAACAAACAATAATCAGAGTTGTGCCACCATTTTTAAGAACATTTTGCTTCAAGAAAGACTCATATATCATGGCGCTTTGCAAATCTATCGATTCATTCCTTGCAAAGTAAAAAGGCTTCCCTGTTGAGCCGGATGTTGAGGTAAAAACCAGCGGTTTATTTAATGAGCCATCCCAGCACAAGTCTTTTAATGAATACTTTCTTAGGTAATTCTTCTTGTCTACCGGCGGAACCCGCTCAAAGTCTTTACCTGATACCACCTCGTCAGGATTAACCTTGTTCTGTTTCAAAAAATCCTTGTACGCAGGTACTCTTTGGGCAGCTTCACGAAAGAGCTGTATTGCGCTTTTTATATTTTCTGTGTTTTGATTCATTGTTTTCCTGGATGCCATGCTAACCTCTACTGTAATATGCTAACACTAAAACAAGCTTTGAACCATATAATAAACTAGTTGCGGCCAGTATGACATTATCGATTTTTGTTTCTATTTTGATTCCTCCTGGATATTTGACTTATTGTCTATGATAACATGGATTATTCTGCTTGTAAGGTTTACTCAAGCACTCTATTCTTTTTTCGAATTTGTCGTCTCTGTCAGCGCAGGCTTACCTATGTCATTTGCTTTTTTTTCAAAAAACTTCTTGAGTACAACATTACCTGAAATTAATATAATGCCGATAATGATAGCTATGATCATAATCTCAAGATTCATTCTCTCCACCTTTGCGGCGATGTCACGCACCATGGGAATTACTAGCTGTGTTTTGATATTTGGAAGAGCAGTAATTTTGCTATCTGCAAAGTTTATGAGCCACGAAAATCCAAATTTCGTTTCCAAAAAGCTTATCAGATAGAACAATCCGGTTATGATGATCAAATATATCCCGAAAATCATTGGTGTTTTCTTCCATGCGCCGGCAAACAGCCGGGCCAGAAGCAACAAGATAATTAAGAGTACAGCCGGGATGAAATAAAAGTTCTTCGTAATGGGTGACAACCAGCTCTGTGCACCTGAAAGATTCTGAAAACTGTTTCCGAGCTTGGGATTATTTGAAGCCGCTTGGGAAATGTTAAAGTTATCAGAGATACTGTTTACGGCAAAAAGCGGCATAGTGGTATTGCCAAACTTCTGCATCTGCGCCTGTTTAACCAGGTCGTCAAAACTAACGCCGGCAATCCTGCAAGTTCCAAGATTCATGGTAAACTGGCCGGGATAAGAGCAAACCGGTAAAGCGCTGTACTTTGCCCTAAACTGCGCCATGATACCATTGTAAATATTGTCCTTCAGATCTCCGGTAGCAACAGGCGCCAGCTTTTTCCCGGAAAAAAGCCACGGCCAAACCGAATCAATGAACGATTCGGTTTCTTTCTGCATAAGTTGGGGCGTTAAGACGTTTTGGGCAAAAGCTATTGTGTCTGCTTGGCTAAAAGGATTTGCATTTTCCGCTCCGGCAACCGGCGCGCCGTTTGCATCCTTTCCATCTCCGCCAATGATACTCGTTCCTATCTCAGAAAAGTTATTGTGAATTACGGTGTAGGCGTTGTGGCTTTTCAGCTCATTTTTGATAAATCCGGGATTAAAAATAGTGAATTTTAAAGAAATTAAAAACAGGCAAACAAAAAAGGTCGGAAGTAAAATAATTGTAAAGATTATGGAAATCGCTTTTGCCATTACGCTTATAGTAACACCTTTCCAGCACAAAACAAGGGTAGACCAACAAATTTAACAAAAACCAGACAGAATTCATATGGGATAAAAGATTCTGGGCAAGCCAGAATGACGAACTGGGGAGAAACTTAGTATACTGTCATTCTGCTTACCCAGAATCCTCCCTGAGTATGGGCTTTCATTTAGGTTTACGATTTACCGTTAAAATAATCTGCCTGGAAGTTTTTAATTCCATGGTTATGATATAATTTGAATCATGAAGGAATACACCAAAACTAATCTAGAGAAAGCCGGGGCAGTGCTAATTCGAGACAATAATGGTATGGAGGAGGTATTGCTTGAGTACCGTGCCCGCGGCTACGACGACTGGACTTTTCCTAAGGGCGACATGGAAGACGGAGAAACCCCAGAGATGACCGCCATTCGCGAGCTAAAGGAAGAAACCGGATTTGACGTGGAGTTAATTGAGAAACTGCCCGATATAAACTACGAATTTGAGCAAACCGGCAAGGTGCACCATGTCACGCAGCACATGTTTTTGGCAAAAATTTTAGACGGACACCTTACCCCGGAGTTTAAACACGACGGTTTAAAATGGGTATCAACAGAAGAAGCGGCCAAAATCCTAACACACCAAGACCTCAAAGATTACCTTAGAGAAGAAAAAATTCATTTTTAAAATCCTGGCGCTTAAACAACACGGCCAGTCGCTATAAACCATGCCGGTGTATAGTAATAGTTGCCTTTAGCTCCTCTCACAACTTCCATCCTTTGTTTCATCTCTTTTCTACTTTTAATACCTCTCTCCTGCAGGTACGGATCTATGCCTTCACCTGCCACCTCAAGCAAATAATAGAGAATCTCCCACGTGGTATCTTTGGGTATTACCTTTCGCCTAGAAACATCGACCTCAACGTCTTTTAGATCTAAATTTTTAAATACCCCTTCCATATCCCGACCAATATAAGGATTTATTTTGACAGATTGCATCATCTTGGTTATAGCATTAACAAAAACCGAGAATTCTTGCCAGTTTCCCTCTGCTTTACTCCAGTCTGGTTCCTGGGCAAACAAGAAACCATTCTTTTTAACCTGTTCTTTTGCTTTTTCTAAAGCCATTGATGGTTTGGGTATGTGCAATAAAACGTTTCGGAAAAAAGCAAGGTCTATCGGCCCTGTTTGCTGTCCTATTTCATCAAAAGCGCCATCTAGATTCATGTCTTTTTTAAATACCTGTACATCCTTATTATTTTCTTTTGCCAGTGAAGCTGCTGTCTCTGACTGGTCTACTCCAAATATCCGAGATCTCGGAAAGACTTTCTGCAGAACGCTAAACGCATCACCTGTTCCGCATCCGAAATCACAAATTACCCGAGGGCTAAAACCAGAGTTCTTCATGTTAAGCAACACTCGCTCTGCCTCTTCGTTTGCTATTTCTGATATGAGGTTTAGGCGCCTAGCTTCGTCTTTAATCTTTTTGCTGCCTCTATACGAACCCTTATTGTTTGTCATTTGATTTCCATGCTTAACTTTAATTTTTCAAGTGCTAATTTGCGCATTGAAACCTCATTTTTTTCAGATGATTCCATCTCGGCAAAGCTCTTCTGGTAGCCATCAGGGATAAATATCGGATCCCAGCCAAAGCCGCTCACGCCGCGAATTTCTGTCGGAATTTCTCCCTCCACCTCGCCTAAAAATACGTGACATTTTTTGCCATCATAAAAACCAACCGCCGTTTTTGCTTTGGCCTGCCTGTCATCCTCTTTGACCATCATTTTCAGGATACCTTCGTTGCCAACCGAATCAAGAAACCACTTGATAAGTGCACCGGGCAAGCCATTCCAAGCCGAAAATTCTAGGCCGGTGTCTTCTACCAGTACCGGCTTGCCCGTTTTTTCGTATGCATCACGCGCCTTTTCTTTAACAATTTCTAAAACAGCAATTCCTTGAGGTTCCAGCAAATCCAGATCAATCTGTTCCAATTCCAAGCCGAGAATTTGATTAAATTCCCTGAGTTTGTTTTCATTGCCTGTGGCAAAATACCCTATCTTCATCCTATTTTTCTCATGTCAACACCTGGTGTCGACACCAGGTGTCAGTATTAGTTTAATTGATTTTTTATAATTTGCAATTCTTTCTGATTATCAGCTTGCTCAAAAACAAATTTTTTATATTTAATCCTATCGCCATCAAAGAATTCTAATATTGGTTTGGTATTTACGAAGTTATATCTTTTTTTGCCTAAATATTCAGGAAAAGAAGTCCAAGGATATTTTTCCAGATCTGTTATTTCCACTAGTGACGAGGAGACTTGGTTTAAATGAATATATCTTGAGGTGTGAACTAGCTGTTCCTCGCTTTCAATTGGTGTAGCCCTAAAAGCTGATTGAAACAAAGGGCCGATTCTTTCGTGTTTGATATTAAAGAATTTCGCATAGCTATTCTGAAAATTCCTCATAAACGTTTGCACTCCACCATCCAAAAGTTGTCTCATTAGGTAATGGTAATGGTTTGGCATCAAACTAAAAACCAAAATATCAACTAAAGGACCTTTTGTTTTTTCAAATCTCTCCAACATTTCACCCCTTGCTTTTTCGGAAATCCTATTAAAATAGGAGAACTGAACTTCTGAATCAAATCTTGAAAAATTAGTTGAGTCTAAAAAACGCCGGTAATCTTTTTCATCCTTAAAAATCGCATCATGGTTTACACCACGATTGATAACATGATAAAAATTACCATTAACAAAATTTGTTTTTCTATAAGGCATACACCGATATTAAACTTCCTAGTTTTTCATGTCAACACCTGGTGTCGACACCAGGTGTTGACATGATTATAATTACTCAAGCATAGCACCGGACTGGATTCTGAACAATTCTGAATACAGCCCGCCGGCTTCGACGAGTTCTTTGTGAGTATCTTCCTCAACTATTCGCCCCTTTTCCAGAACGATGATCTTGTCAGCTTCCATAACAGTCGCTAGCCGATGGGCAATGATGATGGTGGTCCTGCCCTTGATCACTCTCCAGATAGCTTCCTGAACGAGCTGCTCGGATTTTGAGTCAAGATGAGAAGTGGCTTCATCCAGAATGAGAATCGGCGGATTTTTGAGAAGGGCGCGAGCTATGGCCACTCTTTGCTTTTCGCCGCCGGAAAGCTTGATACCCCTCTCACCGACAATCGTGTCATAACCGTGAGGCAAGCTCATGATAAAGGTGTGAATGTTGGCAGCCTTTGCTGCTTCTTTAATTTCTTTCATTGAAGCTTTCGGGGTGCCGTACTTTATGTTCTCTTTGACAGAATCATTAAAAAGCATGGTTTCCTGCTGAACGACGCCGATATTATCCCTCAAGGATTTCTGCGTCACATCACGGATATCCTTGCCGTCAATTAAAATCTGTCCCTCGCTTACGTCGTAGAACCTGCCCAAAAGCTTGGCAATGGTGGATTTGCCTGTCCCTGAAGGCCCGACAAGAGCTACAGACTGGCCGGGATCTGCCGCAAAACAAACATTATGCAGGACTTTTCTCCCGCCATTGTAGGCAAATCCAACATTTTTGAACTCAACTTTTCCTTTTACTTTTTTGATTCTCTTGGCATTTGCCTTGTCGACAACCTTCGGCTTTATTTCAAGGAAATCCAAGACATCTTCGATGGATTTCATCGCTTCTTGAGCGTCGTCATACAACCATGTCAAGTTGCCAATCGGCCAGATGATAAAATTGATGTAGGTCACGTAGAGAAGGACATCGCCCGGAGTTATCTGCCCATACAGCGCTTTGAATGCTGCCATGGTCAAAATGACCACCCTGGCAAAGTCCATGACGCCGTATCGGCCCAAGACGAACGCCGCCCTCTTCTTGCCGCGAGCTACATTTAGGTCTGTCCATTTTCTGTTCTTTTTCCTGAAAAGTTTCGTCTCGTTGTCTTCCTGAACAAATGATTTGACAGTATGTATGCCGGCAGCCACTTCATAAGTCTGGCCTCCGATCTTGTCATATTCCTCATTGACCTTTAGATGCATTGGATTGATCTTTTTGACAAGCCTGATAGTACTTGTGAGGAAAATGCATGCTGAAACAAGGATAATGCCACCGGCAATAGGGTCGATGATAAACATCATTATAAGAGCAAATAAAGCTTGAATCATTTGAGCCGCAACCCAGTTTGATATCTGGCTAAGCAGCGAACCGGCTCTCGAGATACCGCGGTTAAAAGTGGCCATCATCGAACCTACTCTCTCCTTTTCATAGAAATCAAGAGAAAGCTCAGTCAAATGCTTAAAAATCCTGTCACGAAGTATGCTCTGAGCGCCCGCCTCAAGCTTGGGAGCCAAATAATTCTTCGTGATATTTATAAATGTGTAAATTAAAAACATTATGAAAAGAATGGCGCCGATTACTATACCGTTTTCGATTCCTTGCTGCCTGCCGATAGATTTTGAAACGATGCCTGTAATGTTATTTATGATTTGCTTGTAAACCAAGGGGGCAGCAGCTCCAACTAGCGCCTCAACAATAGCTAAAACAGAGAGTGACAGCATCACCCACTTCAGCGATTTCATTATTTGATATAATTTTCTCAGATTTTTCATCACAACAATTCAAGCAACTACACGATCTCTAATTGAATAACTAGGCTTAACATCTTGCCATTCCAACTACCCCAAAGTCATTCCCGCGCAGGCGGGAATCTATTCAACCCGGATTCCCGCCTGCGCGGGAATGACAGAAAGATCAGAGTGGAGCTAACGAACGGTAAAGATTTTATCATAAAATGCCTCTGCAAACAAGAAATTTTTTTAAAAAATAATTACCCAATTGACACGCGCGCAAATTAATCATAATATCAGAATCACTAATACGAGCATCATGGCTTATAAAATTCTTCTTGCCGAAGATGACATCCAACTTGTTGAGATGTACAAGCGAAAGTTCCAGCTTGAAGGATTTGAAGTGCAAATA
>JAJYJC010000004.1 GCA_021796415.1 bacterium | reverse complement strand
AAATGTAAAGGTCTCGAGCATCTTGGACACATTCATCTAAAATGAAAGGATGAAAGTGAGCAAGAAGAATATGACAAACAAACAACTCGAGGTCTATGGAGCCAGAATTAGGTATGCCTGGTTCCGGAAAGCGGAAGAACTTGGAAGTGCCAGTGAAGCATGTAGATATTATGGGGTCCCAAGAAGCAGCTACTACTATTGGCATAAGAGATGGATAGAATCAGGCAAGAAGCTGACCAGCCTCTATGATCAGCCAAAGATAGCGCGTTCGCACCCTAATCAAATTGATGGTTCAAATAAAGAACTGATTCTATCTCTTCGCAAGGAAACTGGCTACGGCAAATACAACCTTTCTTACGTGATTGAAAGAGATCATGGAATAAAGCTGTCTCCAACTGGAATCAATAACCTTTTAGGCAGAGAAAACAAGCTGAAGAAACAAAAGAGGAGAAAAAGGGAAAGAAAACTTTCTGATTATGTATATTATCCGGGAGAAAGACTCCAGCTAGATGTAAAACACTGGAAGAGAGCGGCTTACCAGTATGACATTATTGACTGCGCTACCAGAATTAAATACAAGCGGCTCTATGATAACTTTACTCCGGCAAATACTGTAGATTTCTTAAAGAGAGCTGAAAGGTTCTTTGCCCCGGCTTTCAGTATTTATGCCATCCAAACAGATAACGGTATTGAAAACACGTATACTCAATTTCCTCATACTAGAGTAAAGCATCCGGTTGATGTCTACTTGGAAGAGAGAGGGATTGACCATATTTTAATTAAAGCCAGCTCGCCTCACTTAAACGGCTTTATTGAAAGAAGCCATGGAGTAGATAAAAGAGGATTTAAGCATACAGGAAAACGAATGACTTACGAGAATTTGAATAAGTTTCTGACTGTTGATTGTAAAAGATACAACACCTACAGACCACATCAATCACTGGGAATGAAAACGCCTCTTGAATATTTAAATAGCTTACCCGGTTTTGAACATGCTACAATAGATTTTAATGTATGAGTGTCCAAGATGCTCGAAGCCTCGACCAATGACAGGAGAAAAACTGTTGACTATTTTTTAAAAAAAGAGTATATTGTTCCTTAGTCTTTATTATGCTAGAAAAAAGGGAATAAATTGACCGAGGCTAATTCCCAAAAATAATGGAAGAATAAAAAAACTCCTACAAAAAAGAGAAGTTAATTTTAATTTATTAAGGAGCAACTGTTTTTATGTCAAAAGCCGTCTCTGCGCCCGCAAAAAAACAAAGAAAGTATTTTAACAAGGTCCAGGAAGTTCTCCCTTTGCCAAACCTGACCGAGGTACAAACCCAAAGCTATAACTGGTTTGTACGCGAAGGTATCGGCGAAATTTTCGAAGAGCTTTCACCGATCGAGGACTTCACAAAAAAGAACTTAGAGCTTTCATTTAAGGACTATTATTTGGAGGAAGAAAAGCACTCTGAGAAAACCGCCAAATTGAAAAAGATGACTTATGAAGCTCCCATCAGAGTCAATGTTGAACTAAAAAATAAAGTAACCGGCAAAACAAAAAGCCAGGAAATTTTCCTCGGCGACCTTCCGCTCATGACCAAAAGAGGCACCTTTATCATTAATGGTGTGGAAAGGGTAATAATCAGCCAGCTTATGAGATCTCCGGGAGTATTCTTCAGCGCAGAATATTCGGGAGATCGAAAACTTTTTGGAGCCAAAATGATACCGGTTTACGGCGCTTGGCTTGAGATGGAGACATCGGCTCAGGACGTCATATATTTGAAGATTGACAGGAAAAGAAAATTTCCCATAACCACATTCCTGCGCGCCTTCGGTTATGTGACGGATGAGGACATAAAGAAAGCATTTGCGGATGTAAACACCGACAAAGAGCATGATTATATACAGGAAACACTGGACAAAGATGCTTCATCGAATCGAGACGAAGCATACATCGAGACATACAAAAGGATAAGGCCGGGAGATCTGGCTACAGCAGACAACTCAAAATCTTTGATTGACAGCATGTTCCTTGACCACAAAAAATACGACTTATCAAAAGTCGGCAGATACAAGATAAATAAAAGGTTAAATTTAAATCTGTCAGAGGCTAGAGAAAACAGAATTTTCAGAATCGAAGATCTGATCGAAGTTATAAAGGAAGTCATTCGATTGAACAATACGCAAGGCGAACCGGATGATATAGACCACTTGGCAAACAGGCGTCTTAGGACTATGGGCGAATTGCTTCAGCAGAGATTTAGAGTCGGGCTGCTTCGAACAGAGAGAATTATCAGGGATAGGATGAGCACCAATGATCCTGAAACGGTTACACCAAGCCAGCTGGTGAATGTCAGGCCTGTTGTAGCGGCTATCAAAGAATTCTTCGCATCATCTCAGCTGTCTCAGTTTATGGATCAGACAAACCCATTGGCAGAACTTGCCAACAAGAGAAGATTGTCGGCGCTTGGTCCGGGTGGTTTAACAAGGGAGCGTGCCGGTTTTGAAGTTCGTGATGTGCACAGAACCCATTATGGCAGAATCTGTCCGATAGAAACTCCGGAAGGGCCAAACATCGGCTTGGTTAATGCCCTTGCATCATATGCGCAGGTAAACGAATACGGATTTTTGGAAAGCCCGTATAGAAAAGTTGTAAAAGAAGTCAAAAATGACGGCAAGTCAGCTGTTGGTGAGATCTCAGATGAACTGGTTAAAGAAGGGGCTAAAAAGATTATTGGAAGCGGTGAAGCTATCACTGAAAAGGCCGCAAAGGCACTTGCAAAAATCAAAAAAACAACGGTTAAGGTAAGGCCTCGCGTAACAAAAGAAATAGTTTATTTGGATGCTTCCGAGGAAGAAAAATCGATTATCGCAGAAGCAAATGCGCCGTTGGATGAAAAAGGATACTTTAAAGAAAAAATACTTCCGGTTCGCAGGCACCTGGAAGCCGACGAGGCGGAAATTGATGAAATTGATTACATTGATGTTTCAAGCAAACAGGCGGTGAGTGTTTCTACGGCTTTGATCCCATTTCTTGAGCATGATGCCGCAAACAGAGCTTTGATGGGCGCAAATATGCAACGCCAGGCCGTATCTCTTGTAAAGCCGGAATCTCCGATTGTGGGAACGGGTGTTGAGGCAAATGTCGCCGAAGCTTCAGGCCAGATAGTCAGAGCCGGCGCAAACGGGGAAGTTATGTCCTCGACAGCTGATTCTGTAACAGTTAAATACCAAGGCGGAAAAGAAGAAACATATGTTTTGGAAAAATTCAGAATGTCGAACCAAGGCACCTGCATCAATCAAAAAACCGTGGTTGAAAAAGGCCAGAAAGTCAAAAAGGGAGATCTCTTAATTGACGGGACTTCGACAGAAGACGGTGAAATCGCGCTAGGACAAAATGTCTTGGTTGCTTACATGAACTGGCAGGGAGGCAACTACGAAGACGCCATCATTATTTCAGAGAGATTGCTTCAAAAAGATAAATATACCTCAATTCACTTGGAAGAATTTCCGGTAGACGTCAGGGACACAAAGCTCGGTCCGGAGGTTATTACTCGAGACATTCCAAATGTCGGGGAAGAGGCGTTAAGAGATCTGGATGAGGATGGCATCGTCAGAATTGGCGCCGAGGTAGCAGCCGGCGACATATTGGTCGGAAAAATCACAGCCAAGGGAGAAACCGAGCTTACAGCAGAAGAAAGATTGCTCCGAGCTATATTTGGCGAAAAGGCAAGAGACGTGAAGGATTCTTCGCTTCGCCTTCCGTCAAGAATTCACGGGAAAGTCATTGACGTAAGAATCAAAAGCCGAGACAAGGGAGATGAGCTGCCCGTAGGTGTTATCAAGCAAGTTTTCGTAACTGTTGCGCAGATGCGAAAAGTGGCAGTCGGAGACAAGATGGCCGGACGTCACGGCAACAAGGGCGTTATCGCAAGAATTCTCCCGGTAGAGGATTTGCCATATCTTGAGGATGGCGCGCCGGTTGATATTGTCCTAAATCCTCTCGGCGTTGTCTCGCGTCTAAATATCGGCCAAGTTTTGGAGACGCATCTCGGCTGGGCTGCAAAGGCTCTTGGATACAAGGTCGCTTCGCCTGTTTTCGACGGAGTAAAGATTAAGACTATAAAAGAGGAATTGAAAAAAGCGGGACTGCCGGAAGGCGGGAGCATTCAGCTATATGATGGCAGAACCGGCGATCCGTTCGATCAGAAAACCACAGTAGGGCAGAACTACATGTTGAAACTACACCATTTGGTTGAGGACAAGGTTCACGCCAGATCGATCGGCCCGTACGCTATGGTTACCCAGCAACCTCTCGGCGGGAAGGCGCAAAACGGCGGACAGAGGTTTGGTGAGATGGAAGTGTGGGCGCTTGAAGCGTACGGTGCTGCCAACACATTGCAGGAAATGCTTACTGTTAAATCAGATGATGTTATCGGCAGGAGTAAAGTATACGAGTCAACCATCAAGGGCGAGGAAATAAAGGAGCCGGGCATTCCGGAATCATTCAATGTTCTGACAAAGGAATTGCAAGGCCTCGGCTTGAATATCGAGCTTCTGCAGAAAGATTCTCATGACCGCATAAAGATGGAAGTTGGCGCGGAAGAAGCCATTGAAAATGAATATGATGAGGATATTAAAGAATTGAAAGATGCGGAGATAATCGAAGGCAAAGACATCCCGGATCTTCCGGAAGTCGATGTGACAAGCGATGCCGAAGAAGAATAGGGTTAGTTTTTAAGTTACTAAGTTCGTAAGTTGCTAAGTTTTTAAGGGAACAAATATGCAAAAGACAGAGGAAAAGAAACAAACATTTAACGCGGTGAAAATCTCCATAGCTTCACCGGAGCAGGTTATGAAATGGTCTCATGGTGAAGTTACTAAGCCGGAAACCATTAACTATCGGACTCAAAAACCGGAAAAAGACGGTTTGTTTTGCGAGAAGATTTTCGGTCCGACAAAAGACTGGGAGTGCTACTGCGGCAAATACAAGAAGATCCGCTACAAAGGCATCATCTGTGACAAGTGCGGCGTGGAAGTTACCAGAAGTCTGGTTCGAAGAGAGAGAATGGGCCACATCAAGCTTGCTGTTCCGGTAACTCACATTTGGTTTTTGAAAGGCATTCCGAGCTCAATCGGACTTCTCCTTGAAATGGGCGTCAAGGAACTTGAAAGAGTGGTTTACTTTGCAAATTATGTTGTCACGGAAATCGATGAGAATGCCAAGAAAGAGATGCTTGCATCCCTTGAAGATGAATTCAAGGAGAAGAAAAAGGTAATTACTTCAAATGAGAAAGACGCTCAAAAGGCACAGAAGGAGATTGAAGATTTAGAGAATTCACGCAATGCCGCCAAGAAAGAAATGGAAGAGCTCAAGGAGAAAACAGTTCTTTCTGAAATGAAGTACAGGGAATATTCCATGAAATACGGCAGGCTGTTTAAAGCCGGTATCGGTGCCGAGGCGGTTTTAGAGCTCCTCAAAAAAATAGACGTCGAAGGCCTTGTAAAAGAGCTCAAGGCTGAAGTTGATTCTTCGCATGGCCAAAAACGCAAAAAAGCCCTAAAGAGACTAAAGTGGGCTGAGGGATTTAAACTTGCCGGACTCAGGCCTGAGTGGATGATATTTACCAATTTGCCCGTCATACCGCCCGATCTTCGTCCGATGGTGCAGCTTGACGGCGGGCGATTTGCCGCAAGTGATTTAAATGATCTATACAGAAGGGTTATAAACAGAAACAATCGTTTGAAGAAGTTACTCGCGATGGATGCCCCCGGCGTTATTTGCCGAAATGAAAAAAGAATGCTTCAAGAAGCCGTAGATGCCTTGATCGATTCAAGCTCTAAGAGGGAAAAAGTTACGCAGGGCGCGGGACAGAAGAAGAAGTTAAGGTCTCTCGCCGACATGCTAAAAGGCAAACATGGCCGATTCAGGCAAAACCTTTTGGGTAAGCGTGTAGACTATTCCGGCCGAAGCGTGATCGTTGTCGGACCGGAGTTAAAGCTTCATCAGTGCGGCCTGCCGAAAATGATGGCGCTTGAGCTTTTCAAGCCGTTTGTCATTTCCAAGCTTATAATCAATGGATTTGCCCATAACATAAAAAATGCTTCAAAAATGATTGAAATGGGCACATCGGAAGTGTGGGATGCGCTGGATGAAATTATTAAGAACAAATATGTCCTTTTAAATCGCGCGCCGACCCTTCATAGGCTTGGCATCCAGGCATTTCAACCTGTTTTAATAGAAGGTAAAGCCATTCAGATTCATCCGCTGGTTTGTACAGCATTTAACGCGGACTTTGACGGAGACCAGATGGCTGTCCACGTGCCGCTTTCAGAAAAAGCGCAAACCGAAGCCAGGGAGATAATGCTTTCAACTCGAAACATTCTAAAGCCTGCGGCGGGCGAGCCGGTAATGAATCCTTCCCAAGACATGGTTTTAGGCTGTTACTTCTTGACCTCTGTCCGTGAAGGAGCAAAGGGAGAAGGCAAGATATTTGCAGACAACGATGAAGCGATGCTGGCATACCAAAACGGCGATGTTGATCTGCTTGCAAAAATTAAAGTCAAGATAAACGGCAAGGTCTATGATACGACAATCGGAAGGCTTGAGTTCAATGCGATTATGCCAAAAGGAACGCCGTTTGTAGAAGAAGTTCTGACCAAGAAGAAAATGGCAAAGATTATTAAATCTGTCTTTGATAGATTCGGTCAGGAAGAAACAGCTAAATTTGTAAATAATATTAAAGACTTGGGCTTCAAATACTCAACCCTTTCCGGCATTTCGTTCTCCATGGACGACATTCATATTCCGACAACCAAAGAAAATGTCATCAAAGAAGCAGAAGAGCGGGTGGACAAGCTGCATGCCATGGCAAGCCAGGGTTTGATTACAGAGGATGAGAAGTATCGAAGGAATCTTGAGCTTTGGGATAAGACAAAAGGTGCTATCCAGAAGGATATGATGAATGAGATGAATAGGATGAGCCCTGTGTTTATCATGATGGATTCGGGCGCCAGAGGTGACATCGGACAGTTGACACAGCTGGGCGGTATGAAAGGAAATGTGGTAAATGCGACCGGCCGAACCATTGAACTTCCCATTAAATCAAACTACAAAGAAGGTTTCTCAGCGCTTGAATATTTCATCTCCACTCATGGGGCCAGAAAAGGTTTGTCGGATACGGCCATCAAAACCGCTGATGCGGGGTACTTAACTAGAAGATTGGTCGATGTTTCCCAGGATGTCATTGTCACCGAAAAAGATTGTAAAGACACGGAAGGAATGATTATTTCCAGAGAAGAAAGCCAGCAGATAGGAGAGGACTTCTCAGCTCGAATTATCGGCAGAGTTTTGGCAGAAAACGCTGTCAACAAAAAAACCGGGGAAGTAATCGTCAAGAAGGGCGTCATGGTGACAGAAGAAGATTACGGAAAGATTGAGGAAGCCGGAATAGATGAGCTAAAAATAAGATCCGTCCTAACTTGCAAGGTCAGATGGGGCATATGCCAGAAATGTTACGGGGCAGACTTGGCGCGAGGCGGTTTAATCGCACTCGGTGAAGCTATCGGCATTATCGCTGCTCAAAGTATTGGCGAGCCGGGCACGCAGCTAACCATGAGAACCTTCCAGGCTGGCGGTGTATCCGGTGTTGACATAACCCAAGGTTTGCCGAGAGTTGAGGAAATTTTTGAAGCAAGACCGCCGAAAGGACAGGCAATACTTGCCGAAATTGCCGGACGGGTAGCTATTGAAAATCAAGGCAAACATAAAGTTATAAGAATTGCCTCCATGGTGGTTGACAAAGATGAATACGATATGAAAGGCAACGAGATATTGGTCAAGAACAATCAAGCCGTTGAAGCAAAAGATGTCTTGGCTAAGAATTCCAAAGGAAAGGCGATAAAAGCAGTAAATAATGGCATCGTAAAGATCTCAAAAGATAAATCAAAACTAACTGTTGTAAAAGAAGCCGACATCAAAGAGTATACCGTGGCAAACAATGTCGGCGTGCTGGTTAAAGATGGTGAGGAAGTAACTCTTGGCCAACAGGTCACTGAAGGTTCATGGAATTTACAAGATGCCCTAAATCTTCTCGGCGAAAACGCTGTTCAGAGATACATTACTACCGAGGTTCAGCAGATCTATGCTTCGCAGGGACAGACAATCAACGATAAGCATATCGAGGTGATTATTCGCCAGATGTTTTCCCGGCTCAAGATTGACGAGCCTGGTGACACGATGTTTGTTTCTGGAAACATAGTCTCAAGAACAAGTTTCATGGAAGAAAATGATAGAGTAAAGAAGGCGGGCGGCAAGCAGGCAACCGGAACCAATCTGCTTCTTTCCATTACCAAGGTGTCTCTCTCGACAGACAGCTTCCTTTCCGCAGCGTCATTTATGGAAACAAACAGGATCCTGATAGATGCCTCAACAAAAGGAAAAGTCGACAACCTGCGCGGACTTAAAGAAAACGTTATTATCGGAAAGCTTGTACCGGTCGGTACGGGATTTAATATGAATAACTAATTCAAAATTTCTAATTTCTATTGAAATCCCAATTATAAATTAAAAAATTAGTCATTGATTAGATATTAGTTATTAGTCATTAAAGAATTCAAAGCAAAAATATTGAAATTAACTTCAAAAAGTGCTAAAATAAACAGGTTAATTCATTTAACCAGAAAAGGACACTGTGCCAACAATCAACCAGTTAGTCAGAAAACCAAGAAGCAAGAAAACCAAAAAGTCAAAGGCTGTTGCCCTGACCAGGTCTTATAATGCCTTAAAATCGAAGACAGTTAAGGTAAACTCTCCTCAAAAAAGAGGGGTTTGCGTAAAGGTTTCAACTACCACTCCAAGAAAGCCAAACTCAGCTCTTCGAAAAATTGCCAGAGTAAGGCTTACAAACGGTATGGAAGTTACAGCATACATTCCGGGTATCGGCCATAATCTGCAAGAGCATAGCGTGGTTATGATTCGAGGCGGAAGAGTAAAGGATTTGCCGGGCGTCAGGTATCACATCGTTCGGGGTGCCCTAGACACCGCCGGTGTGCAAAACAGAAAACAAGGAAGAAGTAAATACGGAGCAAAGAAAGCTTGATAACGGATTACAAATCCTAGACGAATCTACATATGTTACAAATTAGCACAAATAGATTCGTGAGAAATAAGTAATATTTGTAGATTCGTTTAAGATTAGTAATTAGTAGGAAAGGAGCATAGCGACGCATGCCAAGAGATCCCAGAAAAGTCGAGAGAAAAGTTATTGAGCCAGATTCAAGATACAACAGTGTTTTGCTAGCCCAATTTATGAACAAAATCATGCTTCATGGCAAGAAGTCTGTTGCCAGAAAGCTTGTTTATGGTGCAATGGATAAAATCCAGGAGCAGATGAAAACCGACCCTTTGGAAGTTTTCGAAACGGCGGTAAAAAATGTTTCTCCGCAAGTTCAGATCAAATCCAGAAGGATCGGCGGCGCCACTTACCAAGTGCCTATTGAAGTTAAGGCAGGTCGAAAAGTTCATTATGCATTTACATGGATTCGAGATGCCGCGAGAAACAGAAAGGGCAAGCCGTTTGACATTTGTTTGGCAGAAGAAATAATGGATGCGTATAACAATACCGGGACGGCAATTAAAAAGAAAGAAGACACTCACAAAATGGCAGAAGCAAACAAAGCTTTTGCGCACTTTGCAAGATACTAAATGGGTCAATGGGTCAGTAGGTGATTGGGTTGATAAAAAAATCTCACTTGCCGACTCACCCATCAACCCATCAACCTATTAACCAAGGAGAAAAATGCCCAGAAAATACAGTTTGGAAAAGATGAGAAATATTGGAATTATTGCCCACATTGATGCCGGCAAAACAACCGTCACCGAGGGTATTTTGTATATTACCGGCAGAACACACAAAATTGGCGAAGTTCACGAAGGTGAAGCGACTATGGACTGGATGGAGCAGGAGAAAGAGCGAGGCATCACCATCACTTCTGCCGCTACCACATGCTTTTGGAAAGATCACAACATAAACATTATCGACACTCCGGGCCATGTTGACTTTACGGTTGAAGTGGAGAGATCCCTTCGCGTTCTAGACGGCGCGGTTGTTGTATTTGACGGGAAAATGGGCGTTGAGCCTCAGTCAGAAACAGTTTGGAGGCAAGCAGATAAATATAATGTCCCAAGAATTTGCTTTATAAACAAGATCAATCAAACAGGCGGCGATTTTTATAAGAGTTTAGAATCAATTCACCAGAGGCTTAACAAAAACGCTTACGCGCTTCAACTTCCGATTGGATTTGAGCAAGGCATAAAAGGAGCGGTGGACTTGGTTTCCATGAAAGCCTACACCTATGAAGATTACACAGACAAAACCTTGAAAGAGGGCGAAGTCCCGGAAGATATGAAAGCCAAGGCCGAAGAATACAGAGAGAAACTGCTGGAAAAGGTAGTTGAGATAGATGATGCTTTGATGGAGAAATACCTTGGCGGCGAGGAGATTACAGAAGCAGAGTTTAAGTCGGCAATCCGAAAAAGCGTACTTGGCGCAAACTTCTATCCCGTGCTTGGCGGCGACGGCCGAGGCGTGGTGGTCGAAACCATCATGGACGCAGTTGTCGATTATCTGCCAAATCCCATGGAAGTGCCTCAGGCAAAAGGCGAAGACCCAAAGACTGGTGAAGAGGTAGAGGTGAAATCAACTGACGACGGGCCGTTAGCGGGGCTGGTATTTAAAATTGCAACAGATCCTTTCGTCGGAAAGCTGGCGTTCTTTAGAGTCTACAGAGGCAAGCTTTCCAGTGGAAGTTATGTTCTAAATGCCACAACAAACTCAAAGGAAAGAATCGGCAGAATCTTGAAAATGCACGCAAATTCCCGGGAAGAAGTGAAGGAAGTCTATGCCGGTGAAATTGCGGCAGCAGTTGGTTTAAAAGGCACAACCACGGGAGATACTATTTGCGACGTGGCAAAACCGGTAGTGCTCGAAAAAATTACTTTCCCGGAGCCGGTCATCCAGGTTGCTATCGAACCAAAAACGAAAGCAGACCAGGAAAAAATGGCCATGGCTATACAAAGGCTTGCCGAAGAGGACCCAACTTTCAGGGTTAAAACAAATGAAGAAACCGGCCAGACCCTTATCGAAGGTATGGGAGAGCTTCACCTTGAAATTATTGTAGACAGAATGAAAAGAGAGTTTAAGGTTGAGGCAAATGTCGGCCGACCGCAGGTGGCTTATCGCGAAACTATTAAGTCGCCTTCAAAAGCGGAAGGAAAATTCATTCGCCAATCCGGCGGCCGCGGCCAATATGGCCACGCTTTGCTTGAGCTAGAGCCGCTTGAATCAGGCGCAGGTTTTGAATTTGTAAACAAAATCGTTGGCGGCGCTATCCCGAAGGAATATATCAATCCGGTCGAGAACGGCATCAAGGAAGCAATGGCAAATGGCGTTGTCGCAGGTTACCCCGTGGTGGACATCCGGGCAACTCTTTATGACGGGTCATTCCATGAGGTTGATTCGTCTGAAATGGCATTTAAAATCGCCGGTTCTATGGCGCTTCAGGACGGTGTCAAAAAAGGCAATCCGATCATCCTTGAGCCGATTATGCGCGTTGAAGTCACGACTCCGGAAGAGTTCATGGGGGATGTCATGGGTGATATCAACTCAAAACGCGGAAGAATCCAGAAGATGGAGGATAAGTTCGGATCCAAAATTATTGATTCCCATGTGCCGCTTGCCGAAATGTTTGGTTATGCCACAACGCTTCGCTCAATGTCTCAAGGCAGAGCAGCATATTCCATGGAGTTTGACCACTACGAAGAAGTTCCCGGCAATGTGGCCGAAGAAATCAAGTCAAAGCGAGGAAAGTCAGGGGAATAGGCGAGTGGGTAATTAGGCAAATAGGCTGCTTAATTCCCAATAACCAAATTCAAAAGATGTTGCAAATAAAACAAATTTAAGGTAAAATAAACCGGTAACTTGACTAAAAATAATAAACTAATTAAATCTAAAGGTCCTTCTTCGTATAAAACCTCGAAGGATTTACAAGGAGAAAGTTATGGCAGAAAAATTCGAAAGAACAAAACCGCATATCAATGTCGGTACCATCGGACATGTTGACCACGGTAAGACTACTTTGACCGCGGCTATTTTGGCAGTACTTGGCAAGCAAGGCAAAGCTGAAGTAAAGAAGTTTGACCAGATCGACAATGCTCCGGAAGAAAGAGAGAGGGGCATTACTATTGCTACCGCTCATGTTGAGTATGAAACAGATAAAAGGCACTATGCCCACGTTGATTGTCCGGGACATGCTGATTATGTAAAAAACATGATCACCGGCGCCGCGCAGATGGACGGAGCTATTTTGGTGGTTTCAGCCGCTGACGGACCGATGCCTCAGACCAGAGAGCACATCTTGCTTGCTCGCCAGGTTGGCGTGCCTTACATCGTTGTATTCATGAACAAAGTTGACCAAGTAGACGATCCTGAGATGCTTGACTTGGTTGAGGAAGAAATCAGAGAACTTCTGACCAAGTACGAATTCCCGGGAAAAGATATTCCTATTGTCCGAGGCTCAGCTTTGAAGGCTCTTGAAGGCGACGCAGACAACGAAAAGGCGATCATGGATCTTATGGACGCGCTTGACTCATATATTCCCGAGCCAAAGAGAGACATTGACAAGCCATTCTTGATGCCGGTAGAAGACGTCTTCTCCATCAAAGGCAGAGGAACTGTTGCAACCGGAAGAATCGAGAGAGGTTCTGTAAAAGTTGGTGACGAGGTAGATATCGTTGGTATCAAACCAACCAAGAAAACAACCGTTACCGGTATCGAAATGTTCAAAAAATCACTTGATTCAGGACAGGCCGGTGACAATGCAGGACTTCTTCTTCGAGGGATTGAAAAGACCGGTATCGAAAGAGGGCAAGTCCTTGCAAAACCGGGAACTATTACACCTCACACCGAGTTTGAAGCTTCAGCATACATTCTTACCAAAGAAGAAGGCGGCAGACATACCCCATTCTTCAAGGGTTACAAACCTCAGTTCTACATCCGAACAACTGATGTAACCGGTGAAGTTATCCTTCCGGAAAAAGTAGAAATGGTTATGCCGGGCGACGAAATTAACATGAACGTCAAACTTATCCAGCCAATCGCATTGGAAGATGGTCTAAGATTTGCCATCCGTGAAGGCGGCCGAACAGTTGGAGCTGGTGTTGTAACAAAGATTACAAAATAATAATAAAGAAAAAGCACATTAACAAATGGCAGAAGAAAAAACAAAGCAGAGAATTCGCATCAAGCTAAAGTCATATGATCATAAATTAATTGATCAGTCGGCTAAGCAGATTATGGAGACGGCCGAGAGAAGCGGGGCAGTGGTCCAGGGACCGATTCCTCTTCCGACCGAGCGAAAGTCAACCACCGTGATTCGAGCCTCAAACATTGACAAAAACTCCAGAGAACAGTTTGAGATGAGAACTCATAAAAGGCTAATTGACATTACTGAGCCGACACCAAAGACCATAGATACCTTGATGGATCTCTCGCTGCCATCTTGCGTGAATATCGAAATCAAAATGTAGAACCGATTTACGGCAATACGGTAATAAAGAGAGACTCGAACCCGAGTCTCTCTTTATACTGAATAAATTTAAGCCACAAATTCTGTCTACTTGTTTCACTGGTCTAAACCGGTTTAGACTAGTATTGGTTGATTTAATTTAATATCTAATAATGAAGGAGGGTGTTATGAATAAAAGATTGATTTGGCATGATAAAGAAATTGCCGATGTAATGGATTTATTAGTGGAATGCAGAAATAGGGATGAAGTTGGAAGTATTTTTGACAATGTTTTGACTACGAGAGAAATTAACGATATTGCCAGACGATACAAGGTTTTGAAAATGATCAGCGAAGGGTCAACATATGCTGATATAAAGATCGCAACAGGTATGAGCGCAACTGCAATCAGCAGGCTTAGCTTGAAATGTGGTTTTGGCTTTGAAAAAAGCGCAAAATTAACTAAGAAGAAAATAACGACGTATCGAAAAAGAACAAGAACCATAAGATACAAAGGAGTAAGAATTAATTAACGGGTGAACCACTAGCCTAAACCGGTTTAGGCTAGTGGTAAAAAGATTTGCCAATAAAAATTATTATGGTATTATGAAGGGGGAAAAAAATCATAAAGACCCACCTTCGCTAAGCGGAGTTTATCCGCCAATAGGCGGAGAGGGCAGGAAGGCAAAAAATGAAAAAAGAATATTTATTTGGACTCACGAGAATCGTGATGGGCTGGATATTTCTGTGGACTTTTCTGGATAAGCTTTTTGGCTTGGGCTATGCGACTAAGTCAGGGAAAGCTTGGCTTAACGGCGTATCGCCAACGGCAGGGTTTCTAAAATCTGTGCAAGGTCCTTTTGCCGGTACATTTCACAGTCTGGCGGGTAATGTGGTTGTGGATTGGCTCTTTATGCTGGGAATGCTTTTCGTGGGAGTCGGTTTAATACTCGGCTTCAGAGTAAAGCTCTCTGCATATGTGGGATCTATAATGATGTTTCTCATATGGCTGGCATCACTGCCTATCAAAATGAATCCGCTAATTGACGAACACATTGTCTATATTTTGGTTCTCTTGACCCTTGCATCAGTTGGCGCCGGTGATTATCTGGGACTTGGAAAGCGCTGGAAAAAGCTGGGGTTTGTGAAGAAAAATTCTTGGCTACAATAATTTTCCTTCGAGCTTCAACTCGGCTATAATGAAAGTATGCGGCAATACTTTTCTCCTGATTCTAATATTCATTTTATAGCCAGGGGCTTTTTGCGGAGCCCTTCCGGTAATGTGATTTTATGCAAGTTAAAAGATAAAAGCTGGCATTTTTTACCGGGAGGCCATGTTGAAAATGGTGAGAGCGCCAAAGAAGCCCTAAAAAGAGAGTTGAGAGAAGAGCTAGGGATAAAAAATATCGATATTTCGTCATTTGTTGGAATTTGCGAAAATTTATTTGTTCATCATAAAGATAAATTACAACATGAGGTAAATATTATATTTGAAGTCAATCTTCCAACGGATGATATTAAAAGTAAGGAAGATCATATAGAATTTATTGCAACGAAAGAGAAAGATTTGAAAAAACAAATAATCCTGCCGGAAGGAATCCAAGAAGAAATTGCTGACTGGGTTGAATCCGAAAAGCCATTTTTTAAGGAGATTAAATAAATGCAGAAGCTGGCTGATTTTATATGGCTTAACGGGGAAGTTATTCCATTTGAAGAGTCGCGGGTTCATATCTTGAATCATTCTCTTCACTATGGCTCAGGAGTGTTTGAAGGAATTCGTTGTTACGAGACTTCACGCGGTCCAGCAGTCTTTAGATTGGAAGATCATATAAAAAGGTTGTATAAGTCAGCAGAGGCAATGCAGATGGATTCCCGCCTGCGCGGGAATGACGGGTGGAGTGAGGCTGAAATTATTGAAGCGACACTTGAAATTATCCGAAAAAATAATTTAACCGAGTGTTACATAAGGCCGCTGGTATTTTACGGTGAGAAGATGGGATTAGATCCGGCGGGTTCAGAAATTAATGTCATGATTGCGGCCTGGCCTTGGGGTAAATATCTTTCCAAGGAAGCGGTAAAGGTCAAGATATCTGATTTCACACGGATTCATCCCAAATCCAGCGTTATGACAGCCAAAATCTCCGGACATTACGCCAACTCGATACTGGCTTCAACAGATGCCAAAAATCACGGCTTTGATGAAGCGTTACTTCTAGATTACAAGGGAAATATTGCCGAAGGTCCGGGAGAGAATGTATTTTTCGTCAAAGACAAACAATTATTCACGCCAAACAAAGGCTCTATTTTGCCAGGGATAACAAGGGCTTCAATAATTGAAATTGCCCAGAGAGAATTGGGTATGCGAGTCAAGGAAAAAGACATCAAACCGGATGCAATCAAGGGCTTTGATGAGGCTTTCTTTGTCGGGACGGCCGTGGAAGTCAATGCCATCGGACAGATAAACGACCTTAAGCTAACAGGAGAAAAAGAGGGGGAGGTAACGAAAAAAATCCGTGAGCTCTACCTCGATATTGTTCATGGCAAAGTCAAAACATATGGCAAGTGGCTAAGTATGGTTACCGAGAAAACTCTTCAGAAATAAAAGATTCTGGACAGGCCTGCCTGCCGGCAAGACAGGCCAGAATGACCATGATTTACGCATTTCGCTGATTTTACACACCGGGTGTGGGTGGTATTTGCTCACCGGGTGTGTGCGGAATGCGTAAGTCGTGTGACGTGTATAAGTGCTCTGGGTTATTGGATTTATAACTTTAAACAGTTAAATTATTTATTTCCCATGTTAGTTTAGCGGCATGAAGATCACCAGGGATTTGCCGCAATTTAGGAGCAAAAACGCCTTGATTGTCACTGCCGGATTGCATACAGCTGACTTCTACGTCGCAAGCAACGGAGAGATAGAAATGACAGGTGAGTTCAAGATGCTCTACCCGCATTATTCGGACAAAGAGGGTTTTTTCGAGAGCGCCGGCCATGGGCATGTTTTTGAGTCCGGTTCGGTGCTTGAGACAAATAAGGCAAAGTTCAGACATAGATTTTTGAAAGAGTTAGATCTTTTGATAGACGACACTATTATTCGAAAGGAAGTAACAGATGTATATCTCTTTGCGCCTGACTTTGTCACAAGCGAACTTCTGAAACTATTACCCAAAAAGGACAAAAAACAAGTCAGATATTTCTTTAAAGGAAACTATATTCATGTCCACCCCTTTTATTTGCTAAAACTTATTAAAGAGAAGGAAAACTTGGGTTGGAAAATACCATTGAAGGAAGAGGCGAGAAAGATCCTGGGCAAGCCCATAATCGTCAAAGGAAAGAAAGGACGAAAATAATGCTGGAATTGTGGTAGCTGTTGAAGTTGCATCAAACAATTTCCACAAGCGAAGCGATCCCCCAAATCCCACGTTTTCGAAAGTATTGACTTTTTGTTCTGGTTTCGCTATAATTTTACAAGTTTATTTTTTAGGGATTAATTCCCGCAAAATAACAAAGAAATAATATTAAAACAAACGGGGTGCTGACAAGTCCTAAGGGGAAACTGTCGGTATGTCGAAGAAATTTTAGTTGCGAAAAATGAAAGCAATTCTAGGCAAAAAAATTGGAATGACAAACTATTTCGGCAAAAACGGCGAGATGGTTCCTGTTACATTGGTAGAGGCGGGTCCGTGCGTGGTTACGCAAATCAGAAACACCGAGAAAGACGGTTACGAGGCCATGCAGATTGGATTTGGCGAAACCAAGAAACTTTCAAAGCCGATTCTCGGCCATTTAAAAAAATCAGGATCAAAGCCGAGATTTCTGAAAGAGGTGAAAATCGTAGGCGAGGACATGAAGGTTGGTGACGCTATAATGTGCGATGTTTTCAAAGAAGGAGAAAAAATCCACGTTACAGGCGTAAGCAAAGGAAAAGGATTTGCCGGAACGATCAAAAGGCACAACTTCCATCGCGGTCCCATGACTCACGGTTCAAGAAATCAGCGAAGGCCCGGTTCTATCGGGGCTATGTTTCCGCAGCATGTTTTCAAAGGGAGAAAGCTGCCCGGTCAGATGGGCCATGCTAAGACAACGGTTAAAAATTTAACAATCGAAAAGGTAGATGCGGAGAAGAACGTTTTGGCAATTAAAGGAGCAGTACCGGGACCAAGAAAGTCAGTTGTGTTAATAAAGAGTGTTAATGTGTAACGAATTACAAATCCTAGACGAATCTACAAATGGTAACAAATGAGTACAAATAGATTCGTGATAATAAGTAATATTCATAGATTCGTTTAAGATAAGTAATTAGTTACAAAAGGAGCGTGAGAGACGCATGAAAGTAGCAGTTTATGACAAAACAGGCAAAAAAACAGAAAGTACGATAAGTACCAAGGTTTTTGATGGAAGAGTAAATGAATCTTTGCTTGCTGAGGCTTTGCACATCATACAGTCAAATAAGAGGCAGGCAGGCGCAAAGACGCTTGACAGATCTGAAGTTTCCGGTGGCGGCAAGAAGCCGTGGAGACAAAAAGGAACAGGCCGCGCCAGAGCAGGCTCCTCAAGGTCGCCTATATGGAGAGGCGGCGGGGTAACATTTGGCCCGACCGGCGCGCAAAACTATAAGCTAAATATGCCAAAGAAAAAAAGAAATGCAGCTCTCATGTCCGCGCTTAGGACAAAAAAAGATGCAGACATTTTGGCCATCAGCGAGATAAAGATGGAGAAGCCAAGCACCAAGGTGTTTGCAAATTTGCTAAAGAAACTGGACTTAAACAGAAACACACTGATAGTTGTTGAGAAAAATGATGAAAACGCAGAAAAGAGCGTTCGAAACTTGCCGGGTGTCAAAATGGTAAATTACAAAAACCTAAACGCATATGATATTACGTGGGCAAGAAAAGTGGTTTTTATCGGCGAGAGTTTAAAGATGCTTAGTGAGGAGGCAAAATAATGGAAATGCTAGGCATTTTAAAGAAACCGGTTATCAGCGAGAAAAGCTTCGCTAAGGCAGAAGAAGGAAAGTATGTATTTGTTGTTGACATGGATGCAAACAAGATTGAAATAGCGGGGACAATAGAAAAACTTTTTAAGGTAACGGTTGTAAACGTTAGAACAGTTGTCGTAAAAGGAAAAGTCAAAAGAGTCGGCAGAAAGTATGGCAAAAGATCGGATTTCAAAAAGGCGTATGTCACACTGAAAGCCGGCGATAAAATAGAGGAATTTAAAGGAATATAATGGCAGTAAAAAAGGTCAAACCGACATCAAACGCAAGACGCCGAATGAGCATGGATGACTTTGCGGACATTACAAAAAAGAGTCCGGAGAGATCTTTAGTGGTACCTCTAAAGAAGAATTCAGGCCGAAACGGGCAAGGGAAAATTACCGTCAGGCACCAAGGCGGCGGCGCCAAGAGAAAGTATAGATTGATTGACTTTAAGATGTCAGGAAATCTGGAAGGCAAGATTACAGCGATTGAATACGATCCCAATCGAAACGCTCGTATAGCTTTGGTGGAGAGGGAAGATAATTCAAAGTTTTATATGATAGCCCCCAAAGGTTCCAAAGTTGGCAAGAAAGTTGTCGCTGGTGAGGGAGCGGAAGTGAGATCTGGAAACAGGCTGGTGCTAAAAGACATTCCCGTCGGAACCACTATTTACAATGTGGAGCTGACTCCCGGGAGAGGCGGACAGCTTGCCAGGAGCGCCGGTACAAAGATTCAGTTAATGGCAAAAGAAGGCAAGTATGTTCAGATAAAGCTCCCTTCAGGAGAGCAAAGATTAGTTGACGAGAGATGCTTAGCGTCTATAGGTGAAGTTTCAAATGCCGAGCACAAAAATATTAAAGTTGGCAAGGCTGGTCGAAAAAGACATATGGGTATTCGTCCGACCGTAAGAGGTAAGGCCATGAACCCGGTTGATCATCCGCATGGCGGTGGTGAAGGCGGAACAGATATCGGCCTGGTTCATCCGAAAACACCTTGGGGTATGCCGGCGCTTGGATTTAAAACCAGAAACAGAAAAGCCAAATCAAATAAGATGATTGTAAGAGGAAGAAAAAGATAATGGTAACGAATTACAAATCCTAGACGAATCTACAAATGTTACAAATTAGTACAAATTGATTCGTAAGGAATAAGTAATATTCGTAGATTTGTTTAAGATAAGTAATTAGTTACCAGAAAGGAGCGTAAGCGACGATGTCTAGATCACTGAAAAAAGGACCATATGTAGATGAAAAGTTGCTCAAGAAAGTCACGTCTCTTGGCAATGATAAGAAAGTTATAAAGACTTGGGCTCGCGCCTCAACTATTTCTCCGGAAATGGTGGGCCACACATTCGGCGTCCATAACGGCAAAGATCACATCCCGGTTTTTGTAACAGAGGATATGGTCGGGCATAAGTTAGGTGAATTTTCAATAACCCGCAAGTTTAGAGGGCACGGCGGTAAGATGGCAAAGGAACAGCGAAAAGGTTAACTAGTTAATTAGGAATTAGGAAATTAGGGAAATGAAAACGAAAGCAGTATCAAAGTACAACAGAATATCAGCGCGTAAAACGAGGCTCGTTGCGGATATGGTTAGAGGCAGGAAAGCTAACGAGGCTTTTGGTATTTTGAAATTTACCCCTAAAAAGGCGGCAAAATTGATCGAGAAAACCCTTAAGTCAGCTGTCGCAAATGCCGAAAACAATTTTTCAATGAATAAAGACGATTTAGTGATATCTGAAATTATGGTTGATGAAGGTCCGACACTCAAAAGGCACAGGCCAAGAGCGAGAGGTATGGCAAGCGCTATCCGCAAAAGGACTGCTCATGTAACGATAGTTGTAGAGGGAGAAGAGGATCGAGTAAAAATTAAAGATTCGAAATTAAAAAATAAAGAAACAAAGAAAGTGGCAGAAAAGAAAGCTGTTAAGGCAGAAGATAAGAAAGATAACAAACCAAAATCAGAGAAGCCAGAAGCTAAACAAAAGGAGAAGAAATAATGGGTCACAAGGTCAGCCCGATAAGCTTTAGATTACAGATCAATAAAAACTGGTCTTCGAAGTGGTATAGCGAAAAAGATTATGCCAAGTATTTGCATGAAGACAGAAAAATCCGAGAATACCTGGCTAAAAACCTGGAAAGAAAAGCCGGTATCGCAAGAGTTGAGATTGAAAGAAATGCGACTCAAGTGTCTGTAAACATCTTCACCTCAAGGCCCGGCGTCTTGATAGGCCGCGGCGGATCTGGTGCTGTAGAGCTAAAAAAGAATTTGCAGAAGATCATTTCAACGCAGTTAAAAGATATAAATATTCAGGAAGTAAGAAACGCAGAAGTAAATCCAAAGCTTGTTGCCGAGAATATAGCTTCTCAGCTTGAGAGAAGAATGGCTTACAAAAGAGCCGTCAAACAATCCGTTGATAAGGCTCTAAAGGCCGGCGCAAAAGGAGTTAAAGTAATGGTTGCCGGAAGGCTAAACGGCGCAGAGATTGCCAGGCGCGAGTTTACCTCTGAAGGCAAGATACCTCTTCAGACGATCCGCGCAGATATAGATTATGGCACAGCCAGAGCCCACACAACTTATGGAATTATCGGTATAAAGGTTTGGATTTATATGGGAGGAACAACCAAAAATAGAGCGGGAGATGATATAGGTAAATAGGTTAGTCGGTTAGTTGGCGGGTAGGTTAGGGGAAGATCCCATAAACCTACACACCCATTAACCCAATAACCAATAGGAGCAAAGCGATAAAATGTTAATGCCAAAAAAGACAAAGTTTAGGAAGAGCCAGAAAAACCCCCAAACAGGCAAAGCCAACAGGGGAAATCAGATTTCATTTGGCAAATATGCTTTAAAGGCGGTTGAGCCTGCCTGGCTTACTTCAAGGCAGATAGAAGCTGCCAGAAGGGCAATGACCAGATCAGTCAAAAGAGGCGGCAAGATTTGGATTAGGGTTTTTCCCGACAAGCCTGTCACGAAGAAACCAAATGAGACGCGCATGGGCAGCGGAAAGGGATCACCGGATCACTTCGTGTTTGTCGTAAAGCCCGGCAGAATCATTTTTGAAATGGATGGAATTCCCCAGGAAGCAGCGCGAGAAGCCTTGAGACTCGCTTCCCACAAACTCCCCATGAAGACAAAAACAATTCAGAAAGTGCAAGAGGAAAAGAATGAAGATTAAGGAAATAGCGCAGAAAAAAGACAAAGAACTTGATAAGTTCATCAAAGATAGCAAGGAAAAGCTGCTCAAACTTCATTTTGATGTAGCCACGAAAGAATCAAATAAGGTGAGAGATATCAGAAAGTTAAAGAAGGATCTGGCAAGAGCCTTGACGGTTAAGAGAGAAAGAGAGCTGGTAAAGGAAGATAATGTGTAACGAATTGCAAATCCTAGACGAATCTACAAGTGTTACAAATTAGTACAAATAGATTCGTGAGAAATAAGTAATATTCGTAGATTCGTTTAAGATAAAGTAATTAGTTACAAAAAGGAGCATGAGCGACAATGAAAAGAAGGCTAAAGGGAACGGTTGTTTCTGACAAAATGGATAAATCTGTGGTAGTCAAAGTCGAAGCTTTGAAAAGCCATCCGATTTACCGCAAGAAATATAAAACCACAACCAAGTTTATGGCGCATGACAATGAAAACAAATGCAAAATAGGTGATGTGGTAGAAATCGAAGAAATAAGGCCGCTTTCAAAAAATAAAAGATGGCAAGTGGTCGAAAATAATAAGGAAGCAAAGTAATGGTACAACAGCAGACAAGATTAAAGATAGCAGACAACACAGGTGCAAAAGAAATTATGTGCATCAAGGTTTTGGGTGGCACAAGAAGACGGTATGCCCGTGTAGGCGATGTCATTACTGCCAGTGTCAAAACTGCTATTCCAAGCGGAACAGTCAAGAAAAAGGAAGTAGTGAAGGCGGTTGTTGTTCGAACTGTAAATCAAAACAGAAGGAAAGACGGTTCAACTATTAAGTTTGATGACAATGCAGCAGTTATTATAGATAAGTCAGGACAGCCTAGAGGTACCCGTATTTTTGGGCCAGTCGCCAGAGAGCTTCGGGAAAGAGGTTATATGAAAATCGTTTCACTAGCACCGGAGGTACTGTAGCAATTATCAATTCACAATTTTCAATTTTCAAAAGAGGAAAGAAATAAAATGGCAAAGATAAAAAAAGGAGATCAAGTAACTATCCTAACCGGCAAAGATAATGGAAAAACCGGAACAGTTTCAGCTGTGCTGCCAAAAGCAAATAAGGTTATCGTAGACGGTTTAAATATTGTGAAAAAGACCGTCAAAGGCAGTGAAAAAAACCCGCGCGGTGGAATAGTCGAGAAGTCCGCGCCTATGGATATTTCAAATGTCCAGCTGGTTTGCCCAAAGTGTAATAAGGGATCAAGAGTCGGCTTTAAGGTTTTAAAAAACGGCAAGAAAGAGAGAATTTGCAGAAGATGCAAAAAGGAGTTGGCGAATGGGTGAATGGGTTAGTAGGTTGTTGGGTAAAATTCTAATATTCAAAGCTCCACAAACCCACGAACCGAATGCCAATTAACCAATAAAAAGGAGTAAAATGTCTCAAATTTTGGATTTATACAAAAAAGAAATTAGAAAAAAGCTAGGCGAGGATTTCGGCTACAAGAATGTCATGGAAATACCGAAGATTAAAGCCGTGGTAGTAAATGCCGGTGTTGGGCGCAGTTCCAAGGATTCTAAAGAGCTAACTGATGTCATTGAGGGTTTAAAAATCATAACCGGGCAAGCACCCGTAAAGACTACCGCCAAAAAGTCAATTGCCGGGTTTAAGCTTCGCGAAGGCATGGATATTGGAGCGAGGGTTACCTTAAGAGGCGAGAGGATGTATGAGTTTTTGGATAGATTAATAAATATTGCATTGCCAAGAGTCCGAGATTTTAGGGGACTGAAACCTGGTGCGTTTGACGGGAAAGGGAACTACAGCCTGGGTATCAAGGATCAAACCATCTTTCCCGAAGTTCCATATGACAAGTTTCCTCATCCTTTTAGTTTCCAGGTCAATGTTTTGACATCTGCCAAAACGGATGATGAGGCTCGAGCAATGTTAAGTTACATGGGTTTTCCATTTAAAAAATAGGAGTTGTTATGGCAAGAAAATCAATGATAGTAAAAGCAGAAAAAAAACCGAAGTATTCTACGCGCAAGGTTTCAAGGTGCAAAAAATGCGGAAGACCCAGGGGGTATATCAGACAGTTTGAGCTTTGCCGAATATGTTTTAGGGAAATGGCAAACAAGGGTGAAATACCCGGTGTAACAAAGTCAAGTTGGTAGAATAGGTTTATGGGTTTATAGGAAAGAATTACCTAATAATCTATCAACCCACTGACCCAATAACCAAAGGAGTTTATATGAATGACCCAATAGCAGATATGTTAACAAGAATCAGAAATGCTTCCATGGTAGGGAAGGATACTGTTTTAATTCCTGATTCCAGGATCAAAAGAGATATCCTAAAAGTAATTCAAGCCAAGGGTTATGTGGATGGATTTTCGTCCGAGAAGGAAACGCCGGGATATTTAACAGTGAAGTTATCTGATAAGAAAATGCAGAAGATTGAGCGAGTTTCAAAGCCGGGATGCCGAGTCTATACCAAAAAAAGCGACATTCCAAGCGTGTTGCAAGGCATGGGCATGATAGTCATTTCGACATCAAGAGGCGTCATGACAGGATCAGAGGCAAAAAAGCAAGGCTTGGGCGGTGAAATAATTTGTAAAATATATTAGGAAAGAAAAATGTCCAGAATAGGGAAATTACCAATACAAATCAAAGAAGGTGTGAAAGTCGATATCTCTGGGGATACCATTAAAGTAAACGGTCCCAAGGGAGAGCTTTCATTTGTAAAAAACAGGCAAATTGAAGCAAAAACAGAAGGCGGTACGATTTTGGTGACTAAAAAGACAGATACGCCGGAGGCTAGGGAGCTTTGGGGATTAACGAGGACATTGATAAACAACATGGTTATTGGTGTGAGCGAAGGTTTTGAGAAGAAGCTGGAATTTAAAGGAACGGGTTACAGGGCTGCGGTTGACGGCGGAAAGCTAGTGCTCAACATGGGATACAACAAGCCGGTTGAATTGACGGTTCCGGACGGACTTGAAGCAAAAGTCCAGAAAAACACCATTACCATTTCAGGACGAGACAAGCAGCAAGTAGGCCAGTTTGCTGCTGAAGTCAGAAAAGTGAGAAAGCCTGAACCCTACAAGGGGAAGGGTATTAGATATGCAGACGAGGTTATCAGGAGAAAAGCAGGGAAAACCGCCGGGAAATAGGTTTAGTTAAATTAGGTAATTAGGAAAAAAGATGAAAGCGACAAAAACAGATAAACTACACGCAAGAAAAAGAAGAATCAGGGCAAAAGTCAGCGGAACAGCTGAGTGTCCAAGGCTTTCTGTCTTCTCGTCAAATCAGCATATCTCAGGGCAGATTATCGATGACAAGAACGGCAAAACCCTCGTTTCAGCAAGTGACGCTGAGAAAGGCGCGAAGAAGCAAAAGGAGACAAAAACAGAAACTGCAAAACGCATTGGACTGTTGATCGCCCAAAAAGCAAAAGACAAAAAAATTAAGAAAGTTGTTTTTGACAGAAATGGCAAGCTTTATCATGGCAGAGTCAAGGCATTTGCCGATGGCGCGAGAGAAGGCGGGCTTGAATTTTAGTTGGTTTATAAGTTATTAAGTTACTAAAGGACAAAGATGGCTGAAAAAGAAGAGAAACAAGGAAATAAGCAAGCGAAGAAAAACGCAGGAAGAGAGATTCGAAATGCCGAGGAGCATGACGAGAGAGTTATTCAGATTGATCGTGTTACCAGAGTGGTAAAAGGCGGCAGGCGCCTCAGATTTCGCGCTACTGTTGTGGTAGGGGACAGGAAGGGCAAAGTTGGCGTCGGAGTTGCAAAAGGTACAGCAGTTGTTTTGGCTATAACAAAGGCTATTGCGAAGGCAAAGAAAAACATGGTAGACGTCAACCTTTATGAGGCAACTATTCCGCATGAAGTTAATAGCGTTTATTGCGGCGCGAAAGTATTTTTAAAACCGGCTCGTCCGGGTACAGGCGTTATCGCGGGCGGTGCCGTTCGAGCGGTAGTTGAAGCCGCGGGGGTAAAAGATATCCTGTCAAAGATGCTAGGCTCAACAAATAAAATAAATAATGTTTATGCGACCTTTGAAGCTTTAAAAAGCCTTCAGGAAAGAGAAGTTCCCAAAAAGGAAGAGAAGAAACCAAAGAAAGTCGTAAAATCTGATAAATCCACAGATGATAAACCGGCCAAAAAAGTTGCAAAGACAAAGACTGCCGCAAAGAAATCAGTAAAGTCTAAGACAGTCAAAAAGTAATAAACAAGGTAATTAATTTAGGAAGTCGCTCTTCGCAAAGCGGAGTTTATCCGACAACGGCGGAGGCGATCATCCAAAGGATGAAAAAATGGAACTAAATAATTTAATTCCAACAACAAAAAATAAGAAAAGGGTTGGCCGAGGCATCGGTAGCGGGACAGGAAAGACTGCAGGACGAGGCACAAAGGGTCAGAAGTCAAGGTCCGGCGGCAAGATTCGCATTGGCTTTGAAGGCGGACAGACGCCCCTGGCAAAGAGATTGCCGCAGCTGAAAGGTTTCAAATCCATACATCCGAAGAATCAAGTTGTAAATCTTAGCGACTTAAACGGATTTACGGGGAAAATCACAAAAGAAAAACTTTTGCAAAAAGGACTAATACAGGATGATAAAATGCCCGTTAAGGTTCTCGGGAATGGAAAGATCGAAAAGGCAGTTGACGTGAATGTAGACTTTGTTTCAAAATCAGCTGAAAAGGCCATCGTGGCAAAAGGCGGCAAAGTAAATAGGTTAATGAGTAAATAGGTGCATGGGTTTATCGGAGGAATGTTTCTCCTGAATCCACTTGTCAACGAACCAATTAACCAACGAACCAATTAACCAACGAGAATGAACTACTGGAACAAAATATTCAAAAATAAAGATCTCTTAAAGAAGATAGGGTATATATTGTTTGTTCTCTTGATTTTTCGCTTGATTTCCCACGTACCTATTCCCGGTCCCTCACCGGATAATTTGAAAGCATTTTTTGACAAGGCCTTTTCATCGGGGAACTCTGTTCTGCCATTCTTTGATGTATTTTCCGGCGGGAGCACCTCCAGATTTTCAATCGGCCTAATGAGTTTGGGGCCATACATCACGGCTTCTATTATGATCCAGCTTTTGACTATGGTTTCTCCAAAGCTAGAGCAAATGAACAAAGAGTCAGAGGAAACAAGGCAAAAACTTAATCAATACACAAGATACATAACTGTTCCGCTTTGTTTTATAGAAGGCTTCGGCATGATCAAACTGCTCCAAAGCATTAGCAGCCAAGCGGGCGTTAATCTGCTTGCGGGCGTTGGTGCTTTTGGGTGGTTCATTATGTTACTATCAATTACCGTTGGCACGGTATTTTTAATGTGGCTGGGTGAGCTTATTACGGAAAAAGGTTTAGGCAATGGCATATCCATCATAATTTTTGCCGGTATATTAGCGAGACTTCCTCAATTTGTGGGGCAGTCTGTCAGCAAGATATTTGGCGGAGAACAGATAGACAATCAGGCATTGATGATGTTTGGTTTAGTCTCTGTATTGACAGTTGTGATGGTGCTTCTGATCGTCTTTATTACGGAAGCCAAGCGCAAGGTTCCCATTTCTTATGCCAAACGCATACGGGGAGCAAAGCTTTATGGGGGAGTAGATACTCATTTGCCCTTAAGGCTTAATATGACCGGTGTTATTCCTATAATCTTTGCCGGCGCCTTTATGAATATTCCTCAAGTGATCGGGTTTCTTTCAAATGCCAAAACAGCTTGGATAAAGAACGCAGCTGATTTTATAAAAACCACTTTTGCAAGTACCACGCCGGAATACGCTATATTTTACTTTTTTCTTGTGTTCTCTTTTACCTTTTTCTCAACCTTCTTGTATTTTAAGCCGAAAGACGTAGCTGAAAACATCCAGAAACAAGGCGGCTTTATACCCGGGATAAGGCCTGGCACACAGACGGAAAAATATCTGACATATCTCATTATGCGGGTAACGCTTTGGGGCGCTATATTTTTGAGTATTATCGCTGTCTTTCCTTTTGCAATGCAAATATTTACCAATGCTCAGAATTTTGCCATTGGCGGGACGGGCATCTTGATCGTGGTGGCTGTGGCAATTGAAATCATTAATCAGTTAAAGGCCCAAATTATTACCCGAAGTTATGATGAAATCATATAGAAAAGTGTTGCAAATCAGAAATAAATTGTGTATAATATCACTTAACGATTGAAAGACAGAGAATAAAGAAGTTATGAGCGATACAAAGGAAGTAATTGAAGTAGAAGGCACCGTCCTCGAAACTCTTCCAAATGCGATGTTTAAAGTAGAGCTAGAGAACGGGCATATTATTTTGGCGCATATTTCCGGAAAAATGAGGATGCATTACATCAAAATTTTACCGGGTGATAGGGTAACGGTTGAGATGACGCCTTATGACTTAACGAAGGGTAGAATCACATACAGACACAAGGAGAAGCCAAAAAGAATAGAAGAAAATAATCAGGGCAGCCCCGACGCTTAGTCGGAGTCGTCCAAAAGATGAAAAACAATGAAGGTTAGAGCAGGAGTCAAGAAAATTTGTTCAAAGTGCAAAGTAATCAGGCGAAAGGGCGTGGTTAGGGTTATTTGTGAGAATCCTAAGCACAAGCAGAGGCAAGGATAATATAGGTCAATGGGTAAATAGGTTAGTAGGTAATTAGGAAAACCCATAAATCCATAAACCAAGGAACCAATATATGGCAAGAATAGCAGGCGTAAATATACCGGAAGAAAAAAGAATAGAAGCATCTCTTCGATATATTTATGGTATTGGTTTGACTCGCTCGAAAAAGATACTAAAAGACACCGGAATTGATTCAAACAAGAGAACCAAGGATCTGTCCGAGAGCGAACTCACAAAACTTCGCGAATACATCACAAAAAATTTTACAATAGAAGGTGATCTTAGGCGCGAAGTCAGCGTGAATGTCAATCGCCTGAAAGCCATAAACACATATCGCGGTGCGAGACATAAGGCCGGTCTTCCTGTAAGAGGGCAAAGAACCAAGACAAATTCGAGAACAAAAAGAGGAAAGAAGATAAGCGTTGGAAGCGGAAGGAAGAAACCTTCAGCAAAAACATAGATGGGTTGTTGGGTGAATGGGTAGGTAGGTTAGTAGGAAAAATCTCCATGAACCCATACACCGATTAACCAATTAACCAAAATATCATGGCAAAACCAAAAGCAACAGTTAAAAAAAGAAAAAAAGTTAAAAAAGTTGTAAACAAAGGAACAGTTCACATAAAGGCAACTTTTAATAACACTATTATTTCTATTGCTGATGAAGCCGGAAATGTTATCGCTTGGGGTTCAAGCGGATCATCCGGATTTAAAGGGTCGAGAAAGTCTACCCCATACGCGGCACAGATAGCAATGGAAGCAGCAGTCGAAAAGGCGAAACCCTATGGTTTAAGCGAAGTAGACGTATATGTAAAAGGTATCGGTTCCGGCAGAGAAACAGCTGTCAGAGCGCTTCAATCTCTTGGTATATATGTAAAGTCAATAAAAGATGTAACGCCGCTTCCCCATAACGGATGCAGAGCAAAGAAACCGAGGAGAGTATAATGGCAAAGATTAAAGAACAATGCAGGCAATGCAGGCGTGAGGGCGAAAAACTGTTCATCAAAGGGGAAAAATGCTACTCCCAGAAATGTCCGGTGGTTCGCCGCACATACGCACCCGGAGTTCATGGCCTTGCATCAGCAAGAAAGAAGGTTAGCGAATACGGGACGCAGCTGCGCGCAAAGCAAAAGGTAAAGAGAATTTATGGTGTTTTAGAAGAACAGTTTCGAAATTATTATAAGAAGGCAGAAGGCAAACAGGGATTAACCGGCGAAGTTCTTTTACAGTTATTAGAGATGAGATTTGACAATGTGGTTTACAGGATGGGCTTTGCAACTTCAAGACGATTGGCAAGACAGTTAATCAAACACGGACATTTCACAGTAAATGGCAAGAAGGTTGATATCCCGTCATTTGAACTAAAGCCGGGTGATAAAATAGAAGTTAAAAAGTCAAAGCAATCAAACAATTATTTTAAAGAAATTGTGAAGAAAAAAGAAAATCAGGAATCACCTTGGTTAATGGCCGACATTGCAAAACTAAAAGGTGAGGTAAAAGGCATTCCTCAAAGAGAGGATATTGATCCAAATATCAACGAACAATTAATAGTGGAATTATATTCAAAATAGAATGGGAATTAGGTAATCAGGCAACTAGGATTAAAATCATTTAAATTAAATCACAAACAATAAGCCATTCAACAAATGGCAGAAGGGAGACCACGTGTTACACGAAATACAACTTCCAGAGATTAAAAAACAAGAATCAAAAAACAATGCAGCCGTTTTCAACATAGAGCCATTGCATCCCGGTTATGGTATGACTCTTGGGAATTCGCTGCGAAGAGTTTTGCTTTCATCGCTTGAAGGATCGGCAGTTACATCAGTAAAGATAGAGGGCGTCCTGCACGAATTCTCAACAATTCCAAATGTCAAGGAAGATGTGGTTGAGATCATAATGAATCTAAAAAAATTAAGGGTTAAATCTCTAACCGATGAGCCTCAGTACTTAACCTTATCGGCATCAGGCGCAGGAGAGGTGACGGCTGCCAAGATCCAAAAGAATTCAGAAGTAGAAATCATGAACCCGGATCTCCACATAGCAACCCTTGATGCAAAAAATGCAAAGTTGGATATAGAGCTTAGGATCGAAAGAGGACGAGGTTATATAACAGTTGAGAAAAGAAGGAAAGAAAAACTGGGCGTTGGCTTTATTGCGCTTGATGCTCTTTTTTCGCCAATTCGAAGAGTCAGATATAACGTTGAAAGCACTCGTGTTGGGCAAATGACAAACTTGGATAAGCTTGTTTTGGAAGTTGAGACAGACGGAACCATAACTCCCGAAGAAGCACTATCGAGATCTGCAGAGTTCTTAGTGGACCACTTCCTGGTCTTAAGCGGCAAAGAAAGCGCCTCGATAAAGAGGCGGGAAGAGAAGCTCGAGAACATCGACGATCCTTCATCCGGCATAATGGTTGAGGAAATAAACTTATCTCCGAGAACCACGAACGCACTTCTAAATAACGACATCAAAACAGTAGATGACATCTTGAAGAGAAGCTTTGACGAACTAAAGGGGCTTAAGGGTTTTGGCGCCAAGGCTTATGACGAAGTTATGGAGAAACTAGAGGAGCTGGGATTATTAAAGGATAAAGAAGCAACAGAGAAACAGGAATCAGAAGATGCACAGGCATAGTTACACAGGAAGAAAATTTAAGAGGGAAAAGGGACATCGGGATTTAATGCTTAGAAATCTCGCCACCTCTTTGATTCTCCACGAAAAGATTAAAACCACACTGCCAAAAGCGAAGGAAATACGGCCGATTGTTGAAAAGCTAATCACAAAGGGAAGCAAAGATAATTTCGTAACCAGAAGGCGCTTAAATGCGTACCTGCTTGACAAAAACGCCACTGAGAAAATTATTACCGAGATTGCGCCGTTGTATGAATCGAGAAAAGGCGGTTACACAAGAATCGTAAAGCTTGGCATAAGGCCGGGCGATGCCGCCGAGATGGCATACATCGAACTGCTTGACACGGAGAAGCTTACAAAGAAAGCGGTAAAAACAAAAGCGAAAACAGACACTAAAAAAGCAAGCGACACCAAGAAGTCTGGCGCAAAGAAACCGGCGGTTAAGGAGGCAAAGAAATGAAAACATTCATTCCCAAAAAGGGTGATATAGACAGAAAATGGTATCTGATAGACGCAAAAGGCCAGACTTTGGGCAAGGTGGCAGCTATTGTAAGCGACATTTTGCGGGGCAAGGACAAGCCGGACTTTTCCCCCCATATGGATACCGGAGATTTTGTTATCATTATAAATGCGGCAAAGGTTAAAGTTACCGGCAACAAGTTTGAAGATAAGAAGTATTATTCGCACAGCTGGTATCCCGGCGGTCTTAGGACCACCACATTTAAGGAGATGATAGAAAAAAAACCGGAATACATTTTAGTGCATGCTATATCCGGTATGCTTCCCAAAAACAGATTGCAAAAAGAATTTTTGAAAAAGCTTAAAATTTATTCAGACGAAAAACATAAACATGAGGCGCAAAAACCGATAGAGTTGCGCATTGAAAAAGGGAAGGTTCAGAAATAATGGAAAAAGAAATTCAGTTTAAAGGCAAATATAATGCAGCTGTCGGCAGAAGGAAGGAAGCTGTCGCAAGAGTCAGACTGTATTCTGGTGCGGGAAATGTCATTGTAAACGGAAAAAGTTACAAAGATTACTTCACAAATCCCATTGATAGAGAAAAGATTTTTTCACCGCTTGAACTTCTGGGCCTATCCAAGAAGTTTGATATATCGGTAGTTGTCGCTGGAGGCGGGAAAAGCGGACAGTTGGATGCTATAACCCACGGAATATCGCGCGCACTGGTTGACTATAACGAAGCAAACAAAACCACTCTTCGAAAGTCAGGATTTTTAACCAGAGATCCCAGGGCAAAAGAAAGAAAGAAATACGGCTTGAAGAGAGCCAGAAAAGCTCCACAGTTCTCAAAGAGATAGAAAATTTTGTTATTTCCTCTTGTCATTCCGGTCTCGTCTGTCCTCCTTTGGCTGGGATTCGGAATCCATAAAAATAATTTTTCTTTTTTCACTTTTTTAGAAAAAATGAAGCAAAAATTGCGGCTTAAGCGGATTCTCAAGGTGTCGCTTAAAACTTTGCTTAAATTTAAAAAATGACAACCTGCCCGCCGGCAGGCAGGAAAGCCGATTCCGGAAGTCATATTTTTAAAAGATCGCTAAAGTTTTTCGCTCGCCTTTCGAACCGATAGCCGCAAGGTTCGATTTCGGGGTTTTCTCATAAAAACATTATATTGGTCCATTAAAAATGCTATAATTTATCTATGGCGGAGGGTAAATGAACGACCAAAATACAAAAACAGATGTTCTGAAGGTGCTCGTGCTTCTGTTTGCCGTTCTTTTGACAGTGGGAACAGCAGGTTTTATGATGTTAAATGGAGATAACCTTTGGAGCGCTTTTTATCAGACTGCGCTAGTGCTGCTTACGCATTTTTATCATGAGGCGAGTGGATCGATTCTGCAGCAGATTCTTATTCTGGTCCTGATACTCGGCAGTTATGCCATAGTTGCATATGTCATAAAATTTATTGCTGAATATTTTTTTGAAGGAACTTTTAAAGAAAATCGGAGGAAAAAGAACATGGAGAAAAAAATTAAATCATATACAGACCACTACATTATCTGCGGGTATGGCAGAGTGGGGCGGCAAATAGCGGAGGAGCTTGAAGAAGAGAAAGTTGATTTCGTAGTGATTGACAGAGACCCCGTGGAGACAGAAGCGGCGCTAAAAAGAGATTATGTGGTCATACAAGGAGATCCCACCGAGGAACATGTCCTTTTAAAGGCTGGCATCTTGAAAGCAAAAAGTGTCATTATCGTCCCCGGTTCAGAGGTGGACAGCCTGTATATTGTTTTGTCAGCAAGAAGCTTAAATCCGGATGTCTATATCATCGCAAGAGCCAGAAGAGAAGAGGGCATGGCCAAAATCAAAAAAGCCGGCGCAAATGAAGTAACCATGCCGGAGCAGATAGCGGGGTATCATATCGCCACTATGGCGCTAAGGCCGGCTGTTGTTGACTTTCTTGACATTATTGTAGACGGCAAGCATGATGAACTGCAGATTGAAGAAGTGCAAATCGGCCCCGGATCGGTTTTTGTAAACAGACCCCTCTCATTTTATCTTTCCCAGACTGACGATGTTGCCGTGTTGGCGGTAAATCGAGTTGACGGTTCTACGAAGATAAATCCGGCGGGTAATGAAATGCTTAGCGTAAACGACAAATTGATTCTGATGGGTGCCAGAAAACAACTGGAAAAAGTCTCGCAAAAAATAAAGGTGTAATGAATAAAAAAGTTTACCAAGGGAGGGGCGAAAGGCTCGATGTTTTTGTTGCTGACATACTTGGTATTTCGAGAAATAAAGCCCAGAATTATATAAAGGAGCGGTTGGTTTTTGTAAATGGGAGAGCAGGCAAGCCAAGCATTATATTAGAAGCGGGTGACAATGTCGAGGTCCAGGACGCTAAGGATAAGGGATTGAAGCAAGTCATCCCGAAAGTTAAAATTGTCTTTGAGAATAAGGATATTATTGTGATCGATAAAGATCCGGGAATCGTTGTCTATCCGGACTCAAATCACAAAACAGGCACGCTGCTTGATGCTGTGCGTCCCAAAATTGATATTGAGAGTGACGAGAGGCCGGGAGTTGTGCATCGGCTAGACAAGGACACATCGGGGTTAATTGTTTTTGCGAAAAACAGCGATACCGAAAGGGCATTGAAAAGAGAAATAAAGAGTAGAAAATTTGAGAAAATTTATCTAGCTCTCGTATGGGGTCATGTTGAGCCGGAAAATGGGAAAATTGAAATTCCGATACGCAGGTCGGAGAAGGACAGGAAAAAAATGGAAGCTTCAGATACAGGGAAAGATGCCTTTACAGAATATGAAGTTGTGCATTATTACAACCAATCCGACACCGGGTGTCGGATTAGTCAAATGACCCTTCTAAAAGTTAAAATTATTACAGGCAGGACGCACCAGATCAGAGTTCATCTCGCGGCCATTGGTTATCCTGTGGTAGGGGATAAAACATATGGCAGGCGAGATGACAGATCCGGACTTGCTCGCCAATTTCTCCATGCTTCAGACCTGTCATTTAAGCTAAACGGCAAAATGTATTCCTTTCACTCCGATTTACCAAAATATTTGAGGATTTTTCTAGAAAAACAGGAGTAGCTTTATAGCTGGATTTTACCGTGTTAAACTGCTATAATTTCTTTACTTATGGATATTCGGCTTAAAAATAGGGGACATCAAAGGTATTTGGACGAGCAGGCCAAAACAAGGGAATATACCCAGTTTATGCTGTTTGTAGGCCAGAAGGGATCTGGAAAGGCAGAGACAGCGATGAGCTTTGCCAAGAGCGTTGTTTGCGAGAATGGCAGCGGCTGTAATGAATGCGCAAATTGCAAATTGTTTGCATCAGGCAATCATCCAGACGTCATGATTATTGGCGGCGTCACGAACCAGACGGCACATGGCGGAAGCGAAAGAATAAAAATTGCCGAGATTCGGGAGCTAAACCATAAGTTAAGCCTGAAGCCGTATCAGGCAGGCCACAAGATTGCTATTGTCCAGGATGCGCACCTGATGACAGAGGAGAGCGCAAATGCGATGTTAAAGACGCTCGAGGAGCCTCCTGAAAAAAGTATTATCATATTGATTGCCGAGGACAAATTGCTATTGCCAGAGACAATCGTTTCCAGGAGCCAACTGGTAGATTTTGGCACAAGCGATCGGGTTCAGGCAACCGAGGAAGGTTTAGCTGATGCGAGAGAAATCTTGGAGTCAAGCTCTCTGGCGGACAGATTTCACAAAGTTGAGAAATACGGCAAAGACAGAAAGCTTGCAGGGGATTTACTGGATGGACTTGAAACCATTCTGAGGCGTTCTTTCCTTGATCAGGATGCAGGCGCGGTAGAAAAACTGGAATTATTGGCAAGATCCAGGCAATATTTAAACAGAAATTTGTCAGCCAGATTTGTTCTGGAAAATTTAATAATAAGTGTAACCAATTACCAATAATACCAATGTACAGGTTCTAAAATGGTCAAATATTCAGCCGGGCAAACTAAGCAAGAATTAGTAAATAAGTATGATTGGTAGTTGGTAGGAGAGAATTAGCAAATGGCAAAAGCGGTAGGAGTACAACTGAGATCGGGAATTAAAATATATGATTTCAAACAGCCTTCCGAGGAAATAAAGATAGGCGATTTTGTATTGGTGGACACCATCCACGACGAAGAAGTGGGCTCGGTAAGGTACATCAATAAGACAGTCAAGCAGACCAAAGATCAGCCGCTTAAAGATATCGTGAAGGTTTTAACTGAGCGAGATACGGAAAGGCTGAGAAGGTTGAAGCTGGACCACAGCGGTTATATCGACATATTTCATAAAAAAGTGGACGAACACAAACTGGACATGAAGTTTGTGGATTTTGAATTTTCACTCGACGGGGAAAAGGTGACTTTTTACTTTACTGCAGATTCGAGAGTTGATTTCAGAAATCTCGTGAGAGATCTCTCGAGGCAGCTGCAAAAAACAGTTTTGCTTCGTCAGATGGGACAGAGAGATGAGGCCAGAATTCTGGATGGCTTCGGGCCATGCGGAAGGCCGATATGCTGCAAGAGTTTCTTGACTCGCTTGGAAAATATTTCAATGGATATGGTGAGGGAGCAATATGAAGGTTCAAGAAATGCCAGTAAAGTCTCAGGCATTTGCGGCAAACTGATGTGCTGCTTGTCATTTGAGCGGGAAAACGGCGGTTCTAAAGCTAAGAGCTGAAAATGGATAAATATAGATTTAATGAAAACTGAAAATTAAAAATTGGAAATTCAATCATGTGGGAAATCATCACAATTATTATATTGGCAGCAGGCGCTTTTTATCTGGTCAGGCAGGCGAACATGCAACCGGAAAAGGTCCAGGAAAAACCAAAGCCCAAAGTACATGACGAGCCGGGGGAAGAAGTTATTCCGGAAGAAGACCCCGAAGAAAACATGATTCTTGAAAAAGAGGGGGAAATGATAGGCACAGACGCAGAAGAGAGAGAGGCCGACCGATTAATTTCTGATGCAAACAGCTTGTTTGCCAAAGGGAAAATGAGAGAGGCTGAAAAGCTCTTGATTGAAGCCATAAAAAAGGACAGAAGAAATCCTCATGCGTACTTTGCTCTGGGAAACATTTTCTTTAGCGAGGATAATTTTGAGGATTCTGTGAATGCTTATGAGAAAGCCACAGAGTACGATCCAATGAATGATGTGGCGTTTAACAATCTTGGCCTCAGCCATTACAAAATGAAAGATTACCGAAGCGCGGTATCAGCGTTTGAGAAGGCAACAGCCATAAATCCGGATATTAAAAACCGCTACATAAATCTGGCCCTTGCCGCTAGAAAGGACCATAGCGACAAGAAGGCGATTAAAGCACTTGAAACGTTAAACGATTTGGCGGACGAGCCAAACGTAAAGCATATGAAGATGCTCGCTGAAGCATATGAGGCAAACGGCCAGAAGGATAAATTTACCAAAGTTTTGACTCAAATACTTGAAATAGATCCGGAAGATGTGGACGTGAAAAGGAAGTTGGCAAGACAGTAGAAATTAAAAAAGAATCTTCGCACAGATTCTTTTTTAATGGCAGGGGTACTAGGATTCGAACCCAGACTTAGGGTTTTGGAGACCCCCGTGCTAACCGTTGACACTATACCCCTTTGCATAATTAATAATTAAAAATGCAAAATTAAAAATTTAGGATGCTTTTACTTCTTTGTGAACTGTCGACTTTCTTTGTTTCTTGCAATACTTCTTTAGCTCAAGCTTGTCTGTTGTATTTCTGTCGTTTTTCATGGTTGTGTAATTTCGCTGCTTGCACTCTGTGCATTCGAGCTTGATAATTTTTCTTGGTCCTTTTTTTGCCATATCATCCTTTCTTAATGTTATTTCTGGAGCCCACCACCGGGATTGAACCGGTGACCTCATCCTTACCATGGATGCGCTCTACCAACTGAGCTAGGTGGGCGCGATTTCCTGGTGGCGAGGGAGGGATTCGAACCCCCGAAGGCGTATGCCAGCAGATTTACAGTCTGCCCCGTTTGACCGCTTCGGTACCTCGCCGGATATAATTAACAATTATTAATTAAAAATTCACAATTTTAGGAACATTTTTTAATTTTGAATTGCTAATTTTGAATTGCCGCTGGAGCCACCTGTCGGATTTGAACCGACGACCTACTGTTTACAAAACAGTTGCTCTACCACTGAGCTAAGGTGGCAAAATCACTGAAATATTATACTCTTTTTTGCCTTTAGCGTCAATCGTATGGTATCATAAACCATATGCAAAAAGGAGCCAATTTCGAAACATGTCAAATAGATGAGGGTAAAATTGTAATTGCTTATTCGGATGAGAATGTGAGCATAGGATTTTTGGAAGTTAATCCAAATTCTGAATTTAAGAAGCACAATCGGCCTTGCGTAGAAACTCTTTATCAAATAAAAGGAACGGGAATTATGATTTTGTTTGATGAAAATGGTAGCTCGGAAGAAATTATAATGAATGAAGGCGATGAACTTGAGATTCCAGCCGGGAAGTATCATACTCATACTAACAGAACATCCGAACCTTGTATCCAAATGTGGAAGGCAAAAGGGGATATTAGGGAAATTTTAAACCAAATAAGGGGAGCCTCCTTATGAAAGTAGGTTATATACAGAACTCTCCCGAGTTTGGAGAAAAAGAGAAAAATTTTAAAGATGTCTTCAATCTAGTTGGCGATTTAAAAGCTGACCTATTAGTTTTGCCTGAATTGTTCGCTACTGGTTATACGTTTAAATCCGAGAAGGAGGCTGAAAAACTGGCCGAAGACAAAAATGGCCTGACTTCCAGATTTCTAAAGGATCTTTCACGAAAGACTAGCGCGACTGTAGTCGCTGGATTTGCAGAAAGAGAGGGCGATAAGATTTACAATTCTTCACTCATTGTCTCAAGGGGGAAGGTAATAGATACCTATCGAAAAATACATCTATTCAACAAAGAGAAGTTGTGGTTCTCTCCCGGAAATAAACCCCTGAAAGTATATGATATAGACGGCGTAAAAATTGGTGTAATGATTTGCTTTGATTGGATATTCCCTGAAGTATCTAGAACACTTGCTCTAAAAGGAGCCCAGATTATAGCGCATCCTTGCAATTTGGTTTTGCCATACTGCCAAAAGGCAATGACCACAAGATGTCTGGAAAATAGGATTTTTGCCGTTACTGCCAATAGGGTTGGCAATGAAAAAAGAGGTAAAGATGATTTTACTTTCACAGGAGGGAGCCAGATAACCGCAACCGATGGGAAAGTGCTTTCATCGGCTTCAACAGAAGAAAGTCAGATTGATATCATAGAGATTGATGAGAGCAAAGCAAATAACAAGGCAATCAATGACTACAATGATGTCTTTGCCGACAGAAGATTAGAATATTTTGAATTATAAAATAATTGACAAGTCTAGCTAAATTTAGTATCATTATAAGCACAAAAGCCGAGAGGCTTTTTTAAATCGGAAAAATTTAGGAATTGATTCTGGACAGGCCAGAATGACAGGAAAAAATGAAAAACAAGTTAAAGCAATTTTTGAAGTATTTTATAGAGTCCAAAAACGAACTTTTAAAGGTTGTTTGGCCGGACAGGAAGACGACTGTCAATATGACGATAGCCGTCGCGGTAGTTTCGCTGGTTGTGGCTGTTTTTCTCGGTGTCGTTGATTATGGCCTCACCAAAGGATTGGCTTTCATTTTGAAATAATAGTGTAACCAATTACGAATAATACAAATGTGCATATTCTTGGATAGCAATCATGAGGAAAAATAAATAACCTTAAATAGAATTAGTAAATTAGTATGATAAGTAGTTGGTAGGAGAAAATTAGTAATGACAAAACAAGAATCACAAGAAAGAAACTGGTACGCCATCCACACGTACTCAGGATATGAGGAGAGGGTGGCGGAAAATCTGCGCCAGAGAATAGATTCTCTCGGCCTTTCCGATCTTATCTTTGACGTTATCGTACCGAAAGAAAAGACGATCGAGATCAGAAACGGCAAAAGGCGAGTGGTCGAAAAGAAAATTTTCCAAGGATACGTCCTGGTAAATATGATCGTTACGGAACATTCATGGTATGTAGTTCGAAACACCCCCCAGGTAACCGGTTTTATCGGCTCAGGAACCATTCCTGTCCCATTGGCGGAAACAGAGATTAAGAATATTCAGAAGCGAATGGGGGTTGAGGAACCAAAATACAAAATTGACCTTCGAAAAGGTGATTTGGTAAGTATAAATGACGGGCCCTTCAAAGGTTCTGATGCCACTGTTGATGTTGTAGATGAAGAGAAAGGAAAAATCAAAGTGCTAGTGAGCATGTTTGGCAGAGAGACGCCAGTAGAGCTTGATTCACTGCAGGTAAAGAAAATTTAGTACCAATTAAGTGTAACCAATTACGAATAATACTAATATACACATTCTAGATTAGTGAGCATAATAAAAGGATATAAACTTTAAGGAGAATTAGTAAATAAGTATGATTAGTAGTTGGTAGGAGAAAATTAGTAATGGCAAAGAAAATTAAAACCAAAATTAAATTGCAGGTAATAGCGGGGCAGGCAAATCCTGCGCCACCGGTAGGTCCTGCGCTCGGCCAACATGGTCTAAACATCATGGATTTTTGCAATGCTTTCAATGAAAAAACCAAGGAGCAGATGGGCACAAAGCTTCCGGTTGTCATAACCGTTTATGAAGATCGAACATTTGATTTCATTACCAAGCAGCCGCCGGCAGCAGAGCTTATAAAAAAAGAAATTAGCCTGAAAAAAGGTTCTGGTTCCAGTAAAAAGGAAAAAGTGGGGAAGATGACAAAGGATCAGCTTAGGCGTGTCGCCGAGGCAAAAATGGAAGACCTAAACGCAAACGACGTAGAGCACGCCATGAACATTATCGCGGGCACAGCAAGGAGCATGGGAGTAGAAGTCGAGAAATAGATAGGTCGTTGGGTGAATAGGTTATTAGGTAGATAGGAATAAACTCTTGTCATTTCGATCTGTCCGTCCGGCAGGCGGGCCGACTTCACGGAGTGGCAAGTGGAGAAATCCCTCGTTCCGTCATTCCCGCGGAGGCGGGAATCCAGTCGGGCAGAGTAAAATAATCTAGCAAATTAATTAGTAAAGTTAATAGGTGGGAGAATCTAAAAAATTCGCTAAAACCACAAAAGGAGAAAAGATGGCAGAGGAAAAGAAAGCTAAAGAACGAAAGAACGAAAAGACAGAACAACAAATTAAAATTGAAAAGCCAAAATCTAAGCAAGAATCAGTTAAGAAATCTAGTGAAAAAGATAAGATAAAGCTTTCCGGATCCGAAAAGAAGCACTCAAAAAAGTACAGGCAAGCCAAAGAATTGGTTGAGGCCGGCAAAGAATACTCGGCAAGTGAAGCCATAGAGCTTGCAAAAAAGACCTCAACTACGAAGTTCGACGCAAGCATTGAGGTGCACGTTCGGCTTGGTGTAAATCCGGCCGCACAGGATCAGCAAGTCAGAGGAACTGTTGTGTTGCCTCACGGAACCGGCAAAACCAAGAGAATTGCCGTTGTTTGTGGTTCTGATAAAGAAAAAGAGGCCAAAGCAGCTGGTGCGGACAAGGTTGGCGAATCCCTGATTGCTGAGATAGAAAAAGGCAAGCTCGACTTTGATATTTTGGTCGCAACGCCCGATATGATGCCAAAACTCGGTAAAGTCGGTAAAATTCTAGGCACAAAGGGTTTAATGCCAAACCCAAAAGCAGGGACGGTTACAACCGAAGTCGGTAAGGCAGTTAAAGAATTAAAAGCCGGAAGGGTAGAGTTTAGAGTAGACAAAAACGGCATAGTCCACCAAATAATCGGCAAGGTTTCATTTGATCAGAAGAAGCTAGAGGAAAATTTTGAAACTTTCCTGGGCGCGCTCAAAAAAGCCAAACCAAGCGGCGCCAAAGGGACCTATGTGCTTTCTGTAACTCTTGCAACCACCATGGGCCCCGGGATCAAGATTGCAATGTAATTGCAATCAGTATTGAGTATAGAGTATTGTGTATTTGGGGCTGTCATTCCGGACTATTCCTTTAAAATATAATCAGTTGATCCGGAATCCAGAAATAAATCTGATTCTGGTCAAGCCAGAATGACCCATGAAGAAAGGAGTCAGTATGCCAAAGAAAGAAGCAATCCATTTTGTGATGACCGGTGGAACCATCGATTCTTATTATGAAGGTTCTAAAGATACGGTTGAGGTTCCTAGAACATTCAGTAGTCCCAAATTTCATTGAGTCCCTCAAACTATATATCGATACCGAGTTTACAGAAGTTTGCATGAAGGATTCAAGAGCGCTCACGAAAGGAGACATGCAAAAAGTTTTAGAGACAGTTGAAAATAGCCAATGTCAAAAAGTGATTATAACTCATGGCACTTATACAATGGCTGATACTGCAAGTCTCCTTAAGGCAAAATTAAAGAGGAATGATCAAGTAATTATTTTAACCGGTTCAATGATCCCCTTGACAGGATTTTCTCCTTCAGATGCGCCATTTAATCTGGGTTTTTCTATGGCAAAATTAGAAGATCTTAAAGAAGGTGTTTATGTGTGCATGAACGGAAGAGTTTTTTCACCAGAGGAAGTAATGAAGCTAATAAGCGAAGGAAGATTTACCTCAATTTTTGAGGTGGATAAATAGAATGGCTACATATGAAGACTTTCAAAAACTAGATATCCGTGTTGGGAAAATAGTTGAAGTGAAGGATTTTCCCGAAGCCAGAAATCCTTCTTATAAACTTAGAATTGATTTCGGTGGTGAGATCGGCGTAAAGAAATCCTGTGCTCAACTGACTCAAAACTATTCTAAGGAAGATTTGATGGGCAAGTTGGTTCTTGGCATAGTAAATTTCCCTCCAAGACAGATAGGCCCGGCCGTGTCAGAAGTGCTGACATTGGGCGTTCCTGACGACAAAGGAAATTGTGTTTTAGCGGTGCCGGATAAAGACACGGAAATCGGAGGCAAACTTTATTAATACGCCACAAAAACCTGTGGAAAACTAGTATACAAAAAAGAGCAATTTTTGAAAGGCTCTTTTTTGTTTTTGTGGACAAAGACACGCTTGAGCACAAAATCGTACCAAAATAACCGGTTTTTGTGCTCAAAAATGCACTTCATCCATCAAGTGGGGCTATAGGTAAAAAAGTCTTTACAACGTGGTTATGGGTGGGGTAAAATGGTTGAAAGTGGTGAAAAGTGGGGATTTAAAGAAATGTTTATAGGCGAATACAGACATTCCATAGACGAGAAGGGCAGAATAGCTCTACCGGCAAAGTTCCGGGGCAAGTTGAGCGATGGCGTAGTCATCACAAAAGGCCTCGAGAACGTTCTGGTTGTCTATACGAAGGAAGAATGGGAGAAAATCGCACCAAAGCTTTCAAGCATGCCCTACACCCAAGCAAACGCCAGAGCATTTTCCAGAATGGTTTTGTCCGGCGCAAACGATTGCAGTCTTGATAAACAGGGAAGAATAAACATCCCACAAAACCTGCGGGAGTTTGCAAAGTTAAAGACAAATGCGGTAATAGTTGGCGTTTATTCAAGAATTGAGGTTTGGGACACCAAGGAATGGGAAGAGTATAAGGCTAGGGTTGAAAAGGATTCGACACAGATAGCAGAACAGCTCGAATCGCTTGAAATGTAGCACATTGATTTATTGAATGACTAATTTCCAATTACCAATATCCAATAAAATCCCAATTTGAGAATTAGAAATTGATTGGAAATTGAAAATTGGTCGTTGAAAATTCAGAACCGCAAGAGTTACGAGAATTCAAAGAAGATTGAGCTGAACCTTGACAACTAAATATGATAATTTTTCCGTAAATAGCTGGTAGTAATCACGAACCTAGAGTTGAAAAACTCAATCTAAACAACATCCATCTCTTAAATTTATCCGGCATCTCGCCGGATGTTCTCAAAAATTTAAGCCCAATAAAATCCTGCTTTTTGTTCTAAAAAACAAAAATAAAAACGAGAACCTAAAAAGTTCTACCCATTTGGTTGCTGCCGGCTACTTATGGAAAAGTAGTGAGTAACGTATTACAAATTTTTAAACAAATCTACAAATGTTCCAAACAGTTACAAATAGGTTAGTAAAAATTAGCGGTATTTGTAGATTCGTTTGATTCTTAATTCGTTAGAAAGTGAAACGATGCATAAGAGCGTACTTTTACAAGAAGTTTTAGCGCATTTAAGTCCGAAAGAGGGCGAGGTCTTTATCGATGCGACAATAGGCTTTGGCGGCCACGCAGAAGCTATCTTGCGCGCAATCGGTCCCAAAGGCACGTTGCTGGGATTAGATCAAGACCAGGAAGCTGTAGACTGGCTAAAAGCCAATTTAGCGCCGAAATATCCAAACCTAATCATAGAAAAGGCAAATTTCTCACAAATAAGCGAAATTGCTGATAGAAAGGGATTAAATCTAGCAAGCGGGATACTAGCCGACATAGGAGTCTCGTCATATCAACTGGACCAACCGGAAAGGGGATTTTCCTTCAGGGAAAACGGCCCGCTTGACATGAGAATGGATAAAGACAGGGAATTGACCGCCGAAAAGATTTTATCCGATTACGGCGAAGAAGATCTGGTCGGGATATTCCAAAGATACGGCGAAGAGAGGCTTTCAAAGACAATAGCGAGAGAAATTGTGGCGATAAGGGGCTCTAAGTCTCTAAAAACTACAAAAACTCTGGCAGAGTTAGTCGAGAAAACATATCAGAAGAAGGGGCTTAAAAGGGGCAAAATACATCTGGCAACCCAAGTGTTTCAAGCATTAAGGATTGAGGTAAATGATGAGCTTGGAAGCTTGGAAAAATTTCTTCCACAAGCAATTGATTTACTAGCAACAGACGGAAGACTTGGGGTGATAACATTTCATTCGATGGAAGATCGCATTGTAAAGCAATATTTCAAGAAAGAAGCAAAAGGGTGTATCTGCCCGCCGGAGATTCCAAAGTGTCAGTGCGGACACGAGAAAAGGGTAAAAATCCTTACAAAAAAGCCGATAACGGCAAGCAAGGAGGAATTAAATGAAAATCCGAGATCGAGAAGCGCAAAACTCAGAGTAATACAAAAGATAGGTAAATAGGCGCATGGGTTTATGGGTAGTGCACAATAACCCCGCATACCAACTGACCGATAAACCAATTAACCAATAACAAGCAAACATCTTAAAGGAGGGCCTGCCGGCAGGCAGGTGATTAAAACAAAAACAAAAAGGAGGAAGACATGAGAAACAGAAAAAAGAAAAAAGTTTTTAACAAAAGGTACAAAAGACAATTCAAAATGGGCAAGATGGCCATTGGTTTCACGGCAGTCTTTATCATTCTTCCCATATGCATATTTCTGTTGTCACAGACCAACCAAATGACCATGAAAGGTGACAAAATTGCCAAATTAGAGCAAAAGACGAAGGAATTGTCCGACGAGAACCAGCAGTTAGAAGTAGAGGCGGCGAGGCTAGAATCCATCCAGGGGATACAAAAAGACGTTCCCAAGACCGATATGGTTCCAACCAAACAAGTAGATTATGTGAACTCACAAACAAATGTGGCATTTGATAAATAATGAAATTACAGTTTCGGGTGCCATATGAAAAGCTACCAAAACCTACAAATTCAAAAGAAAAGGATAAAATATCTATTTATCTTCATGGTGATCATTACTGTAGCGATATGTATTCGTTTGTTTCAATTGCAAGTTTTTGAAAACAAGACATATGCTGATGCGGCGAAGCAACAACAATGGTCGCAATACGAAATTAAGCCTAAAAGAGGCACTATTTACGTTAAGGATATGGATGGAAGCCTGTATCCTCTGGCGACCAATGAAACCTTAAATAATGCCTTTGTCGACCTGGCAAACAGTAAGGACCAGGATAAAACAGCCGAAAACTTAGCCAAAATTTTAAATATGAATAAGGGGGATATCCTAAACCTTTTTAGTACAGCGCAATCTAAAAGATATATTCCCATCAAAAAGAAAATCAGCGATGAAGAAACTAAAGCCATTAAAAGCCTAAACGATCCGGCTGTAGGGCTCGAGCCGGAGTCGTGGCGCGTTTACCCTGAAAATGAGCTTGCAAGCCAAGTTCTGGGTTATGTTAACGGTGATGATAACGGCGTTGGTGGGATTGAGGAGTACTTTAATAGCACCTTAAAAGGCACACCGGGTTTATACAAGGCGGAATCGGATTCACTGGGCAACAAGATACTTACAGGACGTGATGTTTCGGTTCCCGCAAAAGATGGCCAAGATATCGTTTTAACAATTAATCGTGATGTTCAGGCTATGGCCGAGAATACCTTAGCCAATGCGATAAAAAAGTATGGTGGAAAATCCGGGTCGATAATTGTCATGGATCCAAAGACGGGTGCGATAATGGCTATGGCAAACAGTCCCACATTTGACCCGAATAAATATAATGATGTTAAGGATTATTCTTTGTTTAAAAATTCCGCTATTAGTAATTTGTATGAGCCAGGATCAATATTTAAGGCAATTACTATGGCAGCCGGGCTTGATACAGGCAAAATAGAACCGGACACCCCTTTTACTGACACTGGAAGCGTAACTTTAGATGGATATACAATTAAAAATGCTCTTTTGAAGGCCTATGGTAAAGTAAATATGACTTTCGTTTTAGAATACTCTTTAAATACTGGGGCATCTTATGTAGAGAAACTTTTAGGCAAAGATCTTTTTTATAGTTATGTAAAAAAATTTGGCTTCGGATTGCCTACTGGCATTGAGGCTCCTCAGGGAACGGAAGCTAGCGGCATTATAAATTTGCCCGCCGAATCCAATGACCATACTTATGCAACGATGAGTTTTGGGCAAAGTATCGGTGTAACACCTCTCCAAATGATTACCACATATGCAGCAATTGCAAACGGTGGTAAAATGATGGAGCCATACTTGCTTGAAGGCAAGGCTGTTGGCGGGCAAGATGTTGGTGGCGGTGATGAAAAGCCGGGGAAACAAGCTATTTCCCAGGAAGCAGCGACAAAGCTTACGCAAATGCTTATTGATACGGTGGATCACGGCGAAGGGCACCTAGCCAAAGTTCCCGGATATAAGGTGGCCGGCAAAACCGGTACGGCCCAGGTGCCTGATCCTAAGGGCGGTTATTATGCCAATAGGGAAATCGGATCATTTATTGGTTTTGCGCCAGCTGAAAATCCGAGGTTCGTAGTTATGGCAAAAATTGACGAACCAAAAAATGTGGATTGGGCAGAACTCTCGGCCGCACCTACAGTTGGAGAGATGCTGCAGAAGCTTCTAAACTATTACCAAATTCCACCAACGGAGAAATAATGAAAACGGTTGTAAAATACATTTTAAGGCTATCAGCACAGATAGCCTTAAAGAGAAATAAATATAAAATAGTTGCGGTCACGGGCAGTACCGGGAAAACGTCAACAAAAAAGGCTATAAGCCTTGTTTTAAGTTCTAAATATGAAGTTTTAACCGCAGAAGAAGGGTATAATACCGAGTTTGGGCTGCCTCTGGCAATACTCCAAATGAAGGTTCCAAAGTCTAAAGCCGGGTGGTTGCCGCTTACAATAATTTCTGTTTCTAGGGCGTTGAGAAAAACAAAGTATGATTATTGCGTTTTAGAGATGGGTGCCGACAAACCGGGTGACATAGAATATCTATTGAGTGTTGTCCAACCAAATATAGCTGTCGTGACTAATGTATCCGGCGTGCATCTCGAGGAGTTTAAAGACATAGATTCAATCGTAGAAGAGAAAGCAAAGATTTTTGCCGGGCTTAAAGAAGGCGATTTTGGGATTTTAAACGCTGACAATAAATATGTGAAAAATATGAAAGTTCCAAAGGAGGCAAGGAAAATAACATTTGGCAGGGAATCGAAAGAAATACACATTGTTGGTCAGAAGGTCTCTGAAAAAGGGTCCGTAAACAAATTAAATATTGAAGGCGAAGGCGCGGAAATAAAAACGCGGGCGCTGGGTGGCCATCTTTTGTATGTTTTTGGCGCCGCGGCAGCTGTCGGTGTGGGGTCAGGCATGAATGTTACGGAAATTATCAAGGGCTTGAACGGATTTATCCCGGTTAAAGGCAGGTTGAATGTCATTAAGGGCATAAATGATTCTACCATCATCGACGATTCATACAATGCAAACCCCGCCTCCATGAAAAACGCCATAGACGCCTTAGCAGATTTTAAGGGTAGGAGAATAGCCGTGTTGGGTACCATGGGAGAACTTGGAGATTACGAAAAAGAAGCTCATGCTGAAATTGGCGCATATTTAATCGGAAAATGTGATATTCTAGTAACGGTGGGTGACACCCCCAGAGAATATCTGGCAGAGACATTTATCCAAGGAGGGGCAAAAAAGGAAAGCGTTTTGAGTTTCAAGGATTCTCTTGAAGCTGGTGGATACCTTAAAGATTTCATCAAAAAAGGCGACGTCATTCTACTGAAAGGATCGCAAAACGCATCCAGGATGGAAAAGGCCGTAAGGGAAATTATGAAAAACCCGGATGATGCCCCAAAGCTTCTATGCAGACAAGGCCCGGAATGGGAAAATAAGTAAATTAATTAAATTATGAGCAGGGAATGAACATAACAAATCCGGAAATGGTACAACAGCTTTTGAAGATAGGTATGCTATCAGGAGCTTCATTTGTCATGGCGCTTTTGATAGCGCCCGTCTTCACACATTTTGCCTATAAATACAAATGGTGGAAGAAAATTAGGGGAACTGATATGAACGGCGACGAAACCCCCGTATTCAACAAACTCCACAAGGAAAAACACAAAAGAAACATACCGACTATGGCAGGCGTGATTATTTGGGGGACGGTGCTTGTTCTAACAGTAGCCTTTAATTTAAATAGGGCTCAGACATGGTTGCCGCTCTTTACCATTGGTTCGGTCGGATTGCTCGGAATAGTTGATGATGTTGTAAATATAAAATCTGGTGGAAATGGCGTCGGCGGGCTCAAGGCAAAGATAAAAATGTCTTGGCTTCTCATTATCGCGCTTGCCGGTTCTCTGTGGTTTTATTTTAAGCTCGGATACAATGCGATAAATGTTCCTTTTGTCGGCGATGTGCACATTGGCTGGCTATATATCTTGTTGTTTGTCTTAGTTTTTGTGTCAAGCGCAAATGCGGTAAATATAACAGACGGCCTAGACGGATTGTCCGGAGGCTTACTCTCAGCATCATTTCTAACATTTTTAATAATAGCCTTCTTCCAGGGCAACTACGGCATCGCGGCATTTTGCGGTACCTTAATCGGCGCCATACTCGCATACACCTGGTTCAATGTTTATCCGGCCAGGTTTTTTATGGGTGATACGGGAGCAGTATCTATGGGGGCGACACTTGGCGTGGTTGCGATGCTTACCAATTCAGTTCTCGTACTGCCTATAATAGGCTTTGTTTTTGTGGTTGAAACGTTATCGGTGATTTTACAGCTTTTCGCGAAGAAACTGTGGGGCAGAAAGATATTTTTGTCGACTCCCATCCATCATCATTTTGAGGCAAAGGGATGGCCGGAGACAAAAGTCACCATGAGATTTTGGATCATAGGAGCCATAGCCTGCGTTTTGGGTTTAGTTTTAAGATTTATTTACGGTTAAATGAGTAATTTTTCAAAGGCGCATTTAAGAAAAAGAGCCCCAAACTTTAGCTTATTTGTGGTTATAGTCTTGCTTGTTATATTCGGGATAATTTTTTTAAGCTCCGCGTCAAGCGTTATCAGCTTTCAGGAATATGGCGACTCCAGATACATGTTTATAAAACAAGTTTTTGGCATTATTCTCGGCTTCATTTTGATGGGAGCTTTTTATAAAATAGACGTGAAGTTTTGGAAGAAGGTTTCTTTCCCTCTGATTGCAGTGAGTTTAATAGCGCTCGTTGCGGTTCTAATTCCACACATTGGCGTGCAGCACGGCGGAGCCAGGCGGTGGATTGATCTTGGCCCAATCCAGATTCAGCCGTCTGACCTTCTTAAATTCTCAATAATTATATATCTTGCCAGCTTGTTTGAAAAAAAAGGCCAAGACGTGCGGGATTTTATGCGCGGCACGCTTCCTTTCCTTGCTTTGCTGGGTGTCATGGTGATTTTAGTGATGGCTCAGCCGGACATGGGTACCTTGCTTGTCATAGTTGTTATCGCCATAACCATGTACTTTGTGTCGGGAGCAAAGGCCAGCCACCTTCTTGGCATAGGCGCTACGGGCGTAGCGGGCCTCTTGGCTTTAATAAAAATATCGCCCTATAGAATGCAACGATTTTTAGTATTTTTAAACCCAAGCCAATATGCGGATCATGCAGTTGGATACCAGACAAAACAAGCGCTCATTGCCATCGGCTCAGGCGGGCTTATAGGCAGGGGATTTGGACAATCCCTGCAAAAATACCGATATCTGCCCGAGGCTTCAACCGATTCAATATTTGCTATAATAGGTGAAGAGAAGGGTCTTTTGGGTACGATTGGCATTTGTTTCTTATTTGCTGCCTTTGGGTTTTTGGGATATCAAATTGCAAAGGATACAAAGGATGCATACACAAGGCTCATTGCCGTTGGTATAACCAGTTGGGTTGTCTTCCAGGCCATTTTAAATATTTGCGCGGCTTTATCGCTTGTGCCTCTGACCGGCGTGACGCTGCCTTTTATTAGTTTTGGCGGGACATCGATCGTTTTGATGATCGCGTCTTGCGGAATCTTATTAAACATATCATCTAGCACCAGAGAAAGGGTTGGAAATGAAAGTAATCCTAGCGGGCGGGGGAACGGGGGGTCACGTTACGCCGCTCTTGGCAATCATTCACGCATTAAGAGATAAAAACAAAAACGCAAAACTTTTATTTGTGGGCTCAAGGGGCGGCATGGAGGAGAAGCTCATGCCGCAGGCAAATGTGCCCATGCTATCGGTAAGAAGCGGCAAGTTTAGGCGATATCATCGAAATAAAATATTAAACATCATTGATCCGACAACTATATTTAAGAATGCCAGGGATCTATCAAAGTTTATTCTCGGCATTTTCGATTCTTTTAAAATTATCAAAGAAGAAGGTCCGGATATGGTTTTCCTGAAGGGCGGATACGTGTCTCTGCCTTTTGGTATCGCCTGCCGCATCAAGGGGGTTCCCTACTTTATTCATGAGAGTGATGTTATTCCCGGGCTTGCAAATAGAATGCTTTTAAAAGGAGCCCAGACGATATTTGTTTCCTTTCCAACCAATCATTATAGAGATATGCCGAAAGATAAGCTTGTATATTCAGGGACTCCTGTTAGAAAAGACATATTGAAGGGGAACAGAGATAAGGCATACGAAATTTTTGACCTAGATAGTGATTTGAAAACTGTTCTAATAATATGCGGTAGTCAGGGTGCGCATGCTATAAATATGCTTGTTTATGAGGGATTGAAAAAATATCTGGAAAAATATCAAGTCATACATGTGGCAGGAGATTATGACTATGATTGGCTAAAATTTAAAACCAAAGATATAAAAAATAAAGAACGGTATAAGCTTTATAGTTTTATGTCGGGAGAACTAAAAGATGCTTTTGCTGTAGCAGATTTGATTATAACAAGGGCAAGCAACAATGTTTGGAGTGAGATGGCCGCTCTGGGTAAGCCTTCTGTTGTTATACCCAATGAGTCGTCGGCGAACAATCATCAACTAGAAAATGCAAAGGCGTTTTCCAGGGAAGGTGCCGCATATGTTATGCTTCAAAGCCACTTGGCGCCAGAGAAACTGTTTAGTCAGGTTGATAAGCTATTAAATGACGAAGAGGAGCTTGATTATCTAAAAGAGAAGGTACATAAATTTTACAAGGAGGACTCAGCTGATATAATTGCTGATAATCTAATTGCATTTTACAAAGACACTTTAAAGGAAGAGGGGAAAGGTGAAAAGAAGCGTTCCGAAAAGAGCCGACAGAACAAAGGCAGCACAGAATAAACTCGTTTACAAGAGAACAGAAATCGACTCCCCCGCTGAGTTTGATTTTAATAAGATATTCTATGTATTAGCCGGCTTCTTTGTTTTGGGAATTCTCTATTTAATGTTTTTCTCAGGAGCTTTCACTGTAAGCAGTGTCAAGGTAGAGGGGACTAAAGAGATAGATTCCGGAGTTATTCATGCAATGATTGATAAAAAAATGGATAGCGAGCTTGTTCAGAAAAATATCTTCTTGTTTGACACCGACTCACTTGTCCAGGAAATGAAAAAGGATTACTCATTAAAAAAATTAAAAATACAGAAAGAATACCCCAAAGGCATAAAGGTCACGATAGAAGAATACACGTCCGAGATGCAATGGATGAGCGGCGGGAAATATTATTTAATTGATGAAAAGGGAAGGGCTGCCGCCGTTCTTGATAAAAAAAGAGAAAACCTGCCAATAGTTACGGACAAAAAGAATTTACCTATTGAAATAGGGAAGAACCTAGTGACCACTGATTTTATTAATTTTATTAAATATATTGGTCAAAACTTTTCCGGTGCCACCCGTGGGCAAATTACGAGTATAGAAATAAACGAAAACTTTAACGAAGTTAATGTTTATTCAAGTCTTGGTTTTTATATAGTTTTTGATACGACCAGGGATCCTGCAAATGAGCTAAACAATCTAGTGACTGCTCTGGGCAGCAATGAGATTAAATCCCGCAAAAACCTTACATATCTCGATATGAGAATAAAAAACCGGGTATTCTATAAGTAGATAGCGGACACCTGGATCAACTTCTAAAGAGTCGTAGAAGATACATTGTGCGACATGACATCAAACGCTCTACTACAGTCTCTTTTCCGGCTTAATGCTTGATTTTGGGTGGCTGAAATCGGTATTTAATTCCCTTCTAAAGCCATAAAAGGTTATATTTTTAACTTTTAAGATAAAAAATGTGTC